>CALVKX010000180.1 GCA_944333375.1 uncultured Eubacteriales bacterium | reverse complement strand
ATATGGTCAAAATATGAATGAATGATGAACACCATGATAGTTTAATCTTCATTTCCGTTTTCGTCAATAGTTTCCCCAATTTTGCTGAAAAGATATCAAAATGACTGGTTTTTGGAAGCTGAAACGCCTGTAACACTTCATCGTTTTGTATTGACATTTTAATATTTTCGTAATATATTAGCGATACAGACCGATCTGGGGTCTGCTGACACCCCTACCTGCAAAGGAGGAACTGATCGACATGCTCCGTTATGACGTGTGCAACGCGGTACGCCACGGGATGCGGCGCGCGCTTTGTCTGGCGCTGTCGCTGGCCGTAGCGCTGGGCTGCATGCTCGCGCCCCAGGCGGCGTCGGCCGAAAGCACGGGCGTAACCAACGCCAAGGTGGTCCTGCGCAAGGAGGCCGATAAGGAATCCAAGGCATTGCAGACGGTGCCGGAGGGCGAGGAAGTCGAGCTTCTTGGCAAATCGGGCGACTGGTACAAGGTCCGCTACGGCAACTTCACCGGCTATATGATGAAGAAATATGTCAGCGAGTCTCCCTCGGCCGCCGCAACGGCAGCGGCAAGCATCAAGGCGCTGGGCACAGCGCCCGGCATCATGCGCATCGGGGATGAGAACAGCGACGTCAAAAAGCTTCAGCAGGCGCTGGACATTCTTGGCTATTACGACGGCAAGATCGACGGCATCTATGGGGACGGCACCACCAAGGCCGTCACCCAGTACCAGAAGGACGAGGGTCTGGAGGCCGACGGGTACGCTGGTACCTCGACGGTGACGAGCATCTTCGGCTCCTGCAACAAGACCTCGCTCACCACCCAGCCCGAGCCGGGCAGCGGCGCCTCGGCCTCGTCCGGGTCGTCCTCCTCGTCCGGCTCAAAGTACCCCACCGTTTCCAGCATTTCGGAAATCGGCTCCGCGCCCGGCACCAGCCGCGAGGGCGACAGCGGGTCCAACGTGGTCAAGCTCCAGCAGGCGCTTGAGTGCATGGGCTACTATGACGGCGCCATTGACGGCGTCTACGGCGAGGGCACCGTCGCGGCGGTCAAGCAGTTCCAGAAGAAACGCAACATGAAGGAGGACGGCATCGCCGGTTCTTCCACCATCCGCGTCATCTTCGGCTCGGTGGGCTCGTCCGACTCTTCCTCCTCCGGCTCCAAGACCTACGAAACCGAGGTGCTGGACTGGTTCGAGGACAAGGTGACCAACGTCATTCCCAAGAACGCCCGTTTCACCGTCAAGGACGTGAAAACCGGCAAGACCTTTGAAGTCGTGCGCTGGTCCGGCTACAATCATCTGGACGCCGAGCCCCGCACCGCCGAGGACACCGCCACCATGAAGAGCATCTATGGCGGCGAGTGGAGCTGGAGCCGGCGCGCCATCCTCATCCTCTACAACGGACACGTCTACGCGGCCTCCATGAACGGCATGCCGCACGGCACCACCACGATTTCCTCCAACAACTTCGACGGGCATTTCTGTATTCACTTCAAGAACAGCAGGACCCACGAGAGCGACAAGGTCGATCCCGACCATCAGGCGGCGGTGACCACCGCCAGCAAGGCGACCTGGTAACGAAGCGCAACACGCGGCCCGGCCTCCCGCGCAAGGAGGCCGGGCCGCTTTTGCTTACAGCGTTTCCGGGTCGATGATCCCGGCGATGGTGATGTCGCTGGGCGGCGGGTCCTTGAGGTCCAGCATGAGCGCGGCTTCCTTGCGGCCGATCATGTAGACCACATCCCCGATGCCCGCCTGGCGGGTGCCGTCGCAGGCGATAATCAGGCCCTTTTCCTGGCCGTTGACGATCTGCCTGACCACCAGGAGCTTAATGCCTTCCAGCGTGGGGGTTTTGACCGTGCAGACCACGGAGCCCACGACCTTGCCGATGTTCATGCGCTCCCCCCTAGTGGCAGGCCACGTGTTTGCCCTGCCAGGTATAGCAGTCCACCACGCCGCAGATGGTGACGCTTGCGATGAGCGTCTTGTCTCCCGTGACCATCTGCGCCGCGCCGCCGTCGTTGTTGACCAGCACGATATCGCCGATGCCCGCATCCGCCGCGTCCAGGGCGATGAGCTCCTCGCCGGTCAACTCGCCCTCCAGGGTCAGGTGGCGCACCTTGAGCAGCTTGTAGCCGCGGTATTTCTCGTATTTGACGGTGGAAACCACCGTCCCCGTCACGCGCGCGATCTTCATGAGGCGTTCCCCTTGTCGTAGACGCGCTTGCCCAGAATGTCCACGAAGTCCACGATGCCCACGATGGAGCTGTCCACGGGCTTGTTGGTTGTCAGATCGGTCTGGCGCGACGAGCTGCCGCCCGCCCACATCACGATCTCGCCCTCGCCCGCGCCCACGGTGTCCACGGTGATGAAGGGCGCGCCCTTTTCCTCGAAGGTGTCCATGTCGATGGGCACGGCCACCAGAAGCTTGAGCCCATACAGCCGGTCTGACTTGCGGGTGCTGACCATGCTGCCGATCACTTTTGCCAGCTGCATGCCTCCGCCTCCTTCGCCTTGTCGTAGGTGCGCGTGCCGCGCATGTTGATGGAATCCACGATGCCGTAGATGGTGTAATCCGAAGCGACCTTGCTGGACGTGTCCGACTGACGGGCGGAGCTGCCGTAGGCGCAGAACACCAGATCGCCCTCGCCCGCGCCCACGTCGTCCACGCAGACCACATAGTCGTCCTTCATCTCCAGCGTGTCCAGCGCCACGGGCTGTACGATCAGGAGCTTGGCCCCGCGCAGCGAATCGACCTTGTTGGTGCTTACCACATTGCCCGTAACCCGCCCGACCAGCATAGATGCCTCCTTTAGCCGTTTCTTGGCCGCGTGCTGTTGCGCACGATCAGCTTGCCGCCGATGAGCATGTGCATGCCCGGCCAGTCCGGATATTTGATGCGCTTGCGGATCATGTCCACGGCGAGCATGCCCATGGCCGAGCGCGAGATGCGCATGGTGGTCAGCGCCGGCATGGTGACAGCGCTGAAGGGGATATCGTCAAAGCCCACGATGGAGAGGTCCTCGGGGATGCTGTATCCCGCCTCGCGGATGGCCTTGACGGCGCCGATGGCCACGGTGTCGTTGTCCGCCACCACGGCTCCGTGCGGCACATAGGCGCCGCTTTTGATGAGGTTTTTCATGTCCTCGAACGCGCCGTCCACCGTGGGCTTGAGCAAAATGGGCTCCGGGGCGCTAAGGCCCAGCCGCTCCAGCTCAGCAAGATAACCCTCGTAACGCTCGTCGCAGTTGTTGACGCGCTGGGTGAACTTGAAATAGCCGATCTCCCGATATCCCAGGTCGTAGAGGTAGCGCACCACATTGGCCATGAGGACACAGTTGGCCATGACCACGCTGTCGATGTTGTCCAAAATGATGTTGTTGTCCAAAACCACCACGGGGACGGTGAAGAGCCTGAGCAGCGGATAATCGGGCTCACGCAGCTCCGTGCCGATCACAATGACGCCGTCAGGCGGGTTTTGCATGAGCTCGCGGATGGTGTTCTCCGCCGTTTTGGCCTCGCAGTTGCACATGACCAGGTCGAAGGCAAAGCGCCTGCACTCGCTTTCGATGCGGTCGATGATGGAGGCGATGAAGCCCTGATTCTCCTCCAGCGCAATGCCGTGCGCACGGAACTTGAGCACCATCAGGCGAAACCGCTCCACCTTTTTTTTCTGAAGCGCGGGCAGGTAGCCACATTCTTCCACCACGCTGAGCACGCGGCGGCGCGTCTCCTCGCTCACGCCCTTTTTGTTGTTGATGACCAGCGAGACCGCCGCGGGCGAGACGCCCGCGATGGCCGCGATTTCCCGGATGGTCATGCCCATCACTCTCAGTCCGCTTTAAATTGGGCGTAGCCCTTCATCAGCAAAGCCGCCACCGCCGCGCCGGGGTCCAGCAGCTCGCGCGAGGCCTCGCCCCGGATGGCCATGCGGCCGTGCCTGGCCAGCATGCCGCGCGTGTTTTCAAACGCCTGCCACGCCGCGTCCGCCGCCGCCTGCGCCGCCTCGGCCCCGATGGGGCCGGCCTGCGCCGCCTGCGTAAGCACGTCCACGGCGGGCGCGAGGCCGTCCAGGAACGTCTTGTCCCCAAGCTCGGCCTTGCCGCGGTTTTTCACACCCTCCAGATACGCCTCAAACAGCTGCGCCTCCTGCGCGGGGGTCAGCTGCTCCATGCCCTTGAGGACCTTGCCCGCGTTCATCAGTCCGCTGGCCATGAGCGTCCCCATGGTGGAGGGCACGGCGGTGGCCATGGCCTTACCCGCCTGATAGCACAATTTGCCCACATCCGCAAGGTCGCTGGCGGCCGCGGCGTCAGCGGCGGCGCGGAAGCCGTCGCTCATGGTAAGCCCCAGGTCGCTGTCGCCCACAACGCTGTCCAGCTCGATCAGCCAGTCGCGCTTGTCGGCCATCACGCCGGCCCACCTGGCCAGCAGAGCGCGCAGATCGGTTGCGTTCATCGCCATGCCTCCTTAGAGCTGGAACTGCTTGAAGAAGGGGGTATCCGCCGGCGCGGAGAGGT
>CALVKX010000179.1 GCA_944333375.1 uncultured Eubacteriales bacterium | reverse complement strand
CTGCGCCTGATAGATCTCCCGGTAGAACCCGCCCTTTTCCATCAGCTCCTCATGCGTGCCCTCCTCGACGATGTCGCCGTCCCGCATGACCAGAATCAGGTCCGCGTTTCGGATGGTGGAAAGCCGGTGCGCGATGACAAAGCTCGTGCGGCCCTTCATGCTCTCGTCCATGCCCTTCTGGATGCGCTCCTCGGTGCGCGTGTCCACGGAGCTGGTCGCCTCGTCCAGGATCATGATTTTCGGGTTGGCCAGAATGGCGCGGGCGATGGTGAGCAGCTGCTTCTGGCCCTGGGAGATGTTGCTGCTCTCCTCGTTGACGACCATCCCGTAGCCGCCGGGCTGGGTGCGGATGAAGTGGTCGGCGTGCGCGGCGCGGGCGGCGGCCTCGACCTCGGCGTCGGAGGCGTCCAGGCGGCCGTAGCGGATGTTGTCGGCGAGGGTGCCCTCAAACAGCCACGTGTCCTGAAGCACCATGCCAAAGAGGCGGCGCAGGTCGTCGCGGTCAAAGTCGCGGACGTCGCGGCCGTCCACGAGGATGCGCCCGCCGCTGACGTCGTAGAAGCGCATGAGGAGCTTGACGATGGTGCTCTTGCCCGCGCCGGTGGGGCCGACGATGGCGATCTTCTGCCCCGGCAGGATGTGGGCGCTGAAATCGCGGATGATGACCTTCTCGGGCGTGTAGCCGAAGCGCACGTGGTCGAAGGTGACCTCGCCGCGGATGTGCTCCGTGGAGGCGGGGTGCGCGGGCGCGGGCTCCTCCTCCTCCTCGTCCAGAAACGCAAAGACGCGCTCGGCGGCGGCCATGGCGCTTTGCAGGATGTTGAAGATCTGCGCGATCTGGGAGACGGGCTGGTTAAAGCTGCGCACGTACTGGATGAAGCTCTGGATGTCGCCGACGGTGATGAGGCCGGAGGCGGCGTAGCCGCTGCCCAGGACGACGGCGGCGACGTAGCCGAGGTTGCCGATGAGGGCGGTGATGGGCTGCATCAGGCCGCTTAAAAACTGGGACTTCCAGGCCGAGCGGTAGAGGTTTTCGTTGACCGAGGCAAAGGCGCGCCCGGCGCTCTCCTGCGCGCCGAAGGCCTTGACGACCACGTGCCCGGCGTACATCTCCTCCACCTGTCCGTTGAGCTGGCCCATGTAGCGCTGCTGGTCCACGAAGTACGTCTGGCTCTTTTTGACCACCAGGCCCATGAGGATGCCGCTCAGGGGCAAGATGCACAGGGCGACGAGCGTCATCTGCCAGCTGATGGAGAGCATCATCACCAGCACGCCCACGGCGGTGGTCAGGGAGCTGACGATCTGCGAAAGGCTCTGGTTGAGGCCCTGGCCCATGGTATCGACGTCGTTGGTGACGCGGCTGAGCACGTCGCCGAAGGTGACGCGGTCGAAATAGCGCATGGGCAGGCGGTGGACCTTGGCGGCCAGGCGGCCGCGGAGGGCGTAGCTGAGCTCCTGGCTCACGCCGGTCATGATGAAGTGCTGGGCAAAGCTGAGGGCGGCGCTGAGCACATACAGGCCCAGAAGCCACACAAGCATCCCGCCGATGCGGCGGTAGTCGATGCCCGGCCCGCCGCCGAGGCTGCTCATCAGCCCGGTGAAGATCTGCGTCGTCACCTCGCCCATCTTCCTGGGGCCGATGATGGAAAAGGCCGCGCTGCCCACGCCCAGCGCCGCCACGGCGATCAGCCTTAAGCGCCAGCGCCCCATCTCCCGAAGCAGGCGGCGCATGGTGCCGGAAAAGTCCCTGGCCCGCTCGCCCGCGCCCATGCCGCCCATGGCCCTGCGGGGACGGTTATTTCGTTCCATGCGCCAATTCCTCCTTTGAAAGCTGGCTCACGGCGATCTGCCGGTAGACCTCACATTCCTCCATGAGGCGGGCATGGGTTCCGCGCCCGGCCAGGCGTCCCTCGTCGAGCACGAGGATCTCGTCGGCGTGCATCACCGTGGCGATGCGCTGGGCGACCACGATCACCGCCGCGTCCGCCGCCTCGCGTGCCAGGGCGCGGCGCACGGCGGCGTCGGTCCTGAAGTCCAGGGCGGAGAAGCTGTCGTCAAAGAGGTAGATTTCGGGCTTTCTGGCCACGGCGCGGGCGATGGAGAGGCGCTGCTTCTGCCCGCCGGAGACGTTGGCGCCGCCCTGGGCGATCTGGCTGTCGTAGCCGCCCTCGCGCTCGAGGATGAAATCCCCGGCCTGCGCCACCTGCGCGGCGCGCTCCACCCGCTCCGCCTCCATGCCCCCGGAGCCGAAGGCGATGTTTTCCCGGACCGTGCCACTAAAGAGCACGGCCTTCTGCGGCACGTAGCCGATGCGCGCGCGCAGGCCCTCCAGGTCCGCGCTGCGCACGTCCACGCCGTCCACCACGACCCGCCCGCCGGTGACGTCGTAAAAGCGCGGGATGAGGCTGAGCAGCGTGCTCTTGCCCGAGCCCGTGCCGCCCAGAATGGCGGTGGTGCGGCCCGGCCGCGCGGTGAAGGAGATGTGGCTGAGCGTGTCCTCGTCCGCGCCGGGATAGCGGAAGCTCACGTCCTCAAAGCGCACGGTCCCGGCCTGCGCGGGGTCGAAGGGCGCGGGGGACTGGGGGCTTTTCACGGAGGGCTGGGTATCCAGCACCTCCTGGATGCGTTTGGCCGACACGCTGGCGCGCGGCAGCATGACGCTGATGAGGGAGATCATGAGGAAGGCCGCGATGATCTGCATCGTGTACTGGATGAAGGCCATCATGTCGCCCACCTGCATGCGGCCCTGGCTGATGCTGCCCGCGCCCACCCAGAGGATGAGCACGCACACGCCGTTCATGGCCAGCATCATCATGGGCATCATGCCGCCCATGAGGCGGCCGACGAAGCGCTGGGTTTTGCGAAGCGCGCCGGAGGCCTGGTCAAAGCGCTCCTGCTCGCGCCCCTGGGTCACGAAGGCGCGGATGACCGAAAGGCCGGTGAGCGTCTCGCGCATGACCAGGTTGACCCGGTCGATCTCAACCTGCATGCGCTTGAAGCGCGGCAGGCCCAGCGCGAAGAGCACGCCCACCACCGCCAGCACCAGCCCCACGCCCACGGCGATGACCCAGGCCATGGAGGCGTTGCTTTCAAGCGCCCGCACCACGCCGCCCACGCCCAGAATGGGCGCGTAGATGGCGATGCGAAGGAGCAGCACCATGACGTTTTGCACCTGCTGGATGTCGTTGGTGGAGCGCGTGATGAGCGAGGCGGTGGAAAAGCCGTCCATCTCCTTTTGTCCAAAGCCCATCACCCGCTCGTAGACCCTCTGCCTCAGGTCCCGGCCCATCCCGGCCGCCGCCCGGCTGCCCAGATACCCCACCGCGGCCGCCGCGGCCGCGGCGGCCAGGGCGATGAGAAACATCATCGCGCCGTATTTGAAGATCGCGCGGCGCTGCATGCCGCGCAAATCCATGCCCAGCGCGGCGTATTCGGCCCCCGCGGCCGCGATGGCCGCCTGGCGCGCGCCGCTGCCCGCCTGCGCCCCGTACAATCCCGAAAAGGCGTCCTCCAGCGGCCCGGGGTCCGCGCCGAGCACCAGCACGGGCTCCGCCCGCTCCGTCACGCCCAGGCGGGAGAGCGCCGCCTCGTCCGCCGGGACATAGGCCGCCCGCACCCGCGATGCGTCCCCGCTGTCCATGCCCGAGAGCATCTCCTCCAGCGCGCTCTCGCGCACCGCCTCGGGCACCGGGCTTTCCACGCCCTCCTGCTGGATGCCCACGTCCACGATCGCCGCCGTGTACGTCGGCAGCCACAATTCGCACGCCGCCTGCGCCGCCAGCAAAAGCACCACCGCCGCCAGCATCCAGGCGTAGCGGCGCATGTGGATCATCATTTTCAGCACCCGCCGTCCTCCTTCCCCGCGCCCAGGTTCTCCGTCACCCGCTCGCACAGCGACCCCAGCAGCGCCCGCTCCTGCGCCGTCAGGCCGCGCAGCGCCTCCCGGCTCACCCGGTCCAGAAGGTCGCCAAGCCGCCGCGCCTCCGCCCTTCCCGCCTCCGTCAGCGCGATCACGTTGGCCCGCCGGTTGTCCTCGTTTCGCCGCCGCGCCACGTAGCCCAGCTTCTCCAGCCGCGCCGCCGACACCGCCACCGTCGCCGCCGTCACCTTCAGCGCCCGCGCGACCTCCGCCTGGCTCATCTCCCCGCCGCGCGCCAGCACGCCCAGCACCGGGGCCTGCCGCGGCTGGGCGCCGATCTCGCCGCCCATCTCGCCCCGCGCCCTTTCAAAATACAGCCGCACCGTCGAAAGCATGCGCAGCATCAGCTTTGTTTCCTCCTCCAAGGCTTCTCCCTCCCGCCCGGCCTTTGTTAGCCGGCTAACACAGTATGGGCATTGTACCCTTCCCCGCCATCCAAGTCAAGCGCCCCGGGCGATATTCACAGTTTGTTCACGCAAAAAAGACGCCTTTTCAAGGCGTCACAACGTGTCGAAAAAGCTCGCCTGCGGCGATCTTTTCCGCCAAATGCTTAAGAAATGTTTGCGCCCAGGGGCGCAAACTCCCCGCCCGCCCGGCACCGGAGGGAAGCG
>CALVKX010000178.1 GCA_944333375.1 uncultured Eubacteriales bacterium | reverse complement strand
CGCGGCCTGATCCGCCAGCACCAGTTCAACAAGGTGGAGATGGTCAAGATCGCCAAGCCCGAGCAGAGCTATGACGAGCTGGAGAGCATGACCGCCGAGGCCGAAAAGGTGCTCCAGCTGCTGGGCCTGCCCTACCGCGTGGTGACGCTGTGCACCGGCGACATGGGCTTCAGCGCCGCCAAGACCTATGACGTGGAGGTCTGGATGCCCAGCTACGGCCGGTATGTGGAAATTTCCAGCTGCTCCAACTGCGAGGATTTCCAGGCCCGCCGCGCCGGCATCCGCTACCGCGACAACCCCAAGGCCAAGCCTCAGTTCGCCCACACGCTCAACGGCAGCGGCGTGGCCGTGGGCCGCACGGTGGCCGCCATTTTGGAAAACTACCAGAACGAGGACGGCACCGTGACCGTCCCCGAGGCGCTCGTGCCCTACATGGGCACCGATCTCATCAAGTGATTGAGGACGCGCAGGGGAGAAGGCATTTCCTTCGCCCCTGCGCGTTTATTTTGCCGTTTCAGCTTTGGGGATCATATAGGACTGAAGGCTTCGCTCGCAGCCGTTTTTCTCATAGAACGCCTCCGCTCCCGGCTTGGCGCCGAAAAACAGAAGCGTCGGGGCATGCTCCCTTGCCAGGCGCATGAGCGCGCTTCCGATGCCCCGTCCCTGATATTCCGGGAGCACCAGCAACTCCGTGATGGTCCCAAAAAAGTATCCGTCCGTGAGCATCCTCAGGCAGCCCACCAGCCGCCCGCCGTCATAGTCCGTGAGGTTCATCGTGCGTTTCAAGGCCTCGCGCGTCCTGTCCGGATCGTATGTCCCCGGCCAGACGGCGTTGACAAGCGCCAGAAACGTCCCGGCATCCAGCTCCCTCTCGTCAGCCCTGTATTCCATCGCCTTTCCTCCCCCGCTTCTTTCGCCGCCCGGGCGGCTCGCCCTCCGCCGCCAGCGCCTCGTTGGGCTCCCTGCCGTCGCGGATCACCGAGAGAAAGAGGCGGCCGTACTTGCGCTGCTTGACCTGCCCCACCCCCGACACCTCCAGAAACGCATCCAAGGTAGCCGGGCGCTTTTTGACCATGTCCGTCAGCGTCGCGTCCGAAAACACCGTGTAGGCGGGCGCGTGGCTGCGCGCGGCCAGCAGGGAGCGCAGGGTCTTGAGGTTTCCAAGCATGGCCTGCTCCCAGGCGGTGAGCCTCGTTTCCGTTGCGCGCAGGGGTTTCAGCCGCGTGCGCGCCGCCCCGGTATCCACCTCAAAGGGCTCGCCCTGGCACACCGAACAGTTGCCGCAGGTTTCCTGCGCGTCCGTCTCGCCAAAATAGCGCAGGATGTAATGCCGCAGGCAATCGCGGCTGGTGGCGTAAAAGGTCATCTGACGAAGCCGCTCAAGGTCGCGGCGGATCAGCTCCCCGCGCTCCTGGGGCGTCAGCTCTGGGTTTTCCTCGCCGTGCTCGATCATCCAGCGGCCGGTGATGACGTCCTGGCCGCTGTAGAGCAGCAGGCACTCGGCCGGTCCGCCGTCGCGCCCCGCGCGGCCCGCCTCCTGATAGTAGCTTTCCAGGTCGCGCGGCATGTTGTAATGCACCACGAAGCGCACGTTCGATTTGTCAATGCCCATGCCAAAGGCGTTTGTGGCGACCATGATGCGCACACGGTCGTACTGAAAATCGTCCTGGTTGGCATGCCGCTCGGCATCGCTCAGGCCCGCGTGGTAGCGCGTGGCGCTATAGCCCGCAAGCGTCAGCTTCTGCGCCACATCCTCCACGGTGCGGCGCGTGTTGCAGTAGACGATGCCGCACTCCCCCCGCGCCCCGTCCAGAAAGGAGCAGAGCATGGCGAATTTGTTGCTTGGCTTGACGCTGGCAAAGTGCAGATTGGGCCGGTTGTACCCGGTGGTGAGGCAATAGGGCTCCTCCAGCTCCAGCAGCCTGACGATGTCCTCGCGCACGCGCCGGGTGGCGGTGGCGGTAAAGGCCGCCACGGCGGGCCGCCGGGGCAGATGCCGGACAAAGCCGGCGATGCGCAGGTAGCTGGGGCGAAAGTCCTGCCCCCACTGGGAGACGCAGTGCGCCTCGTCCACGGCGACGAGCGGGATGCGGGCCTTTTGGGCAAACGCCTGAAACTGCGGCGTCTCCAGCCGCTCCGGGGCCACGTAGATGATGCGGTACGCCCCGGCCGCCGCGCGGCGCAGCGCCTCGGCCTGCTGGCCGGGGGTCAGGCTGCTGTTGATGTACGCCGCCGCCACGCCCGACGCCTTGAGCGCCATGACCTGGTCCTTCATCAGCGATATGAGGGGCGAAACCACCAGCGTAACGCCCTCCAGCATCAGCGCGGGAAGCTGATAGCACACGGACTTGCCCGCGCCCGTGGGCATCACGCCCAGCA
This sequence comes from uncultured Eubacteriales bacterium, assembly GCA_944333375.1. Next base: position 2,153 of record CALVKX010000178.1, on the reverse strand, counting down.
CGTCGTGTCCGCCGAGCACCTCGTCCACCAGCCGTTCCTGGCCCTGGCGAAATTCGTCGTGGCCGAACACGCGCTTGAGTATCTCCCGCTTCTCCAACGGCGCCGTCACCCTTTGTTTCAAAAATTTGGCCGGCGCTGGGAAGAACTCCCGCCCCCGGCCCGTTGTATGGTCACAGGCATTGTAACACAATTCACCGAAAAGGGGAAGGTTTCTCATGCGAACGAAGCGGCTTGCGTCCATCCTGCTGGCGGCGCTGTGCGCCCTCATGCCCCTCTATGCCCTTGCGGGCGTGTACATCAACAACCCCGACCCCGCCGACCGGCTCCACCTGCGCTCCTACGCCAGCACACAGGCTCCAAGCCTTGGAAAATACTACAACGGCGCGCCCATCACCGTCCTGGAGGACAACGGGAAGGGCTGGGTGCGCGTGCAGGTTGGCCTCGCGCCCGCCACGCTCACCGGCTGGATGCAAAAGACCTACCTGCTGAACACCGACGGAGCAGCGCCCGCCAGCGCCATGCCCCGGTACCGAAACGCCGGAACCATCGCCATCTTTCAGCAGCCGTCGAATTTCTCCGCCAGCGAGCACATCGGGCCCAATCAGGTCTTTTCTCTCATGGGCTTTTCGGACAGCTGGTGGCATCTGCTGGTCACGCTGGACAGCGGCACCTATTCGTGCTTTGTGCGCGCGGGCGCGGCGGGCCTCTATCTGGTGGATGGCGACAGCGTGCCCCAGCTGGCCCATATTTCCAATCCCGACGAAAACGACCGTCTGAACCTGCGCGCCTCCCCCGGCAAGAGCGCCAAAAGCCTGGGCAAATACTACAACGGGTCCGTGGCCTCGGTCCTGGGCTTTTCCAAGGACGGCGAGTGGGTGCGGGTGGACGTATACGGCCGTCAGGGCTACATGCAGCGCCGCTACCTCACGCTGGATGGCGACGGACCCAACAGCACCCGGATCGGGATTCCCCAGGTGCAGGTGACCGCGGAAAGCACCATGTTTTACGACGTGCCCGACACCAAGACCGAGGCGCGCATCATGGTCGTCCGGGGCGAAACGGTGGATGTCATGGGCGTGATCGACGATACGTGGCTCCACGTGCGCTATGGGGACCTGTACGGCTACATGCCGCGCAGGGGCACGAATTTTACGGAGTAAGGGAGGCGCGCATGCAAAGAGCCGCCGGGCGGGGTTTCGTTCCCGCCCGGCGCCTCTTTTCTGCTCTGTGGGCTCAGGTGCCGCTCACGGACAGCTCACCCGCGTCCACGCTGGGGCTGCCGATGCCGCCCATGGGGAAGGTGAGGTCGCTGGCCAGCTCGCGCACGGCGCTTAGCAGCTCATAGAAGTTGCCCGCCACGGTGATCTGCTCCACGGGCTTTTCCCGCCGGCCCTCGCGGAAGGCATAGCCCCTGGCCAGCAGCGAAAAGTCGCCGCTGATGGGGTTGGCGCCCGCATGCAGGCCGCTGACCTCGGTGATGACGAGGCCCTCGCTGATTCCACGGAGCATCTCTTCCAGCGTGCGCTTGCCCGGCTTTAGATAGAAGTTGGTGGGAGAGACATGCACGGAGGAAGCGTAGCCCGCCTTGCGGGCATTGCCGGTGGTGGTCACGCCGTCCTTGCGCGCGGTTTTCAGGTTGTGCAGGAAGGTGCAAAACACGCCGTCCTCCACCACCGTGTGCGTGGCGGAGGGCACGCCCTCGTCGTCAAAGGGTCTGCTGCCCATGCCGCCCTCCAGCAGAGGGTCGTCCACCAGCGTCACGCAGGGCGCGGCGATGCGCTCCCCAACGCGCCCCTTGAGCAGCGACATGCCCTTTTGCGCCGCCTCCGCCGAAAAAATGGAGCTGAACACGCCCAGCAGGTCGCACATGGCCTCGGAGAAGAACACCACGCGGTATTTGCCAGACGGCACGGGCGCGGCGTTGAGTCCGTCAAGCGTGCGGCGGGCTACCTCGCCGCCCACCTTCCGCGCGTCCAGCCCGTCAAAGCTGCGCGCGGCCACGCCGTAGCCGCCGGAGGATACGAAGTCGCCGTCCCTGGCGGTGGCCTGGCCGTAGAGGGCGCATACGTCCTCGGTGTAGCTCTGGTCCATGCCGTGGGAGTTGACGATGCGCACCGTATAGCTGCCGGTGTTGATGACGTTGTGCGCCGTCT
>CALVKX010000177.1 GCA_944333375.1 uncultured Eubacteriales bacterium | reverse complement strand
AAGCTGAACTTGGCGGCCGTCTCACGGTCCAGCCGGGCGGCCACGCCGCCGAAGATGGTGCTGCCGCTGCGGCTGACACCCGGCAGCATGCCCACGGCCTGCAGGCAGCCCATGGCCAGCGCCTCGCCAACCCCCACGCTGTGCTTTTCCACCCCGCGCCGGGCGTTTCGCTGGGAGAGCCACTGGGTCAGCACCAGCAGAAGCGCGGTAATCAGGAAGCATACGCCCAGGAGGCTGTTGTGCGTCTCCACATAATCGAGGGGCTTGTCAAAGATGATCTTGCCGGCCAGGGCGGGCAGGGAGGCGATGAAAAGCAGAAGCAACGTCTTGTTCTTGATGGGATGGGCGATCATCGCCACCCAGTCCTTCCAGAACACGATGGCCACGGCCACCAGCGTGCCCACGTGCAAAAGGATGTTGAAAAGGAGCTGGTGTTCCACGTCCACCCCGAAAAGGGCCTGCAGAAGGTTGAGGTGCCCGCTGGAGGAGATGGGCAGAAACTCCGCCAGGCCCTGGATCAGCCCCAGGAGGGCCGCCGTAATCACATTCATGCCAACATCGTTCCTTTCTGTTGCGATTCAGAGGCAGTATACACCATTTTCCCGGGCTTGTCACGGCTTTTCTCCCTCTTTCAAAAGTATGGCCTGTCAGGATATAATAGACGCGGGAGGTGATCGCATATGAAGCGTTTTCCAAGGACCCTTGCGCTGCTGCTGGCGCTGCTTCTGACGCTGGGCGCCTGCGCCCGGGCCGAGACGGAGGTAAGCGCCCTGTTCATCAACGTGGGCAAGGCGGACGCGGCGCTCTATCTGCTGGGCGATCAGCGCTTTCTCATCGACACGGGCACCAAGGACAGCTACGACCAGCTCGAGCGCGTGCTGGAGGCCTACGGCGTGCAGCGTCTCGACGGCGTGCTCATCACGCATACCGACAAGGACCACGTGGGCGGCCTCAAAAAGCTGCTCAAGAGCGGCATCGCTGTCGATGCGCTCTACGCCGGCACGCTCCACAGCGAAAAGAGCCTGGAGGACCATCCCGTCTATGAGGCGGCGGAGAAATACGATGTCTCCCTCACCTGGCTTTCGGCGGGGGATGTTATCGACCTGGACAACGGTTGCACCTTCCAGGTGCTGGGACCGCTGAGCCAGGATGACGAGGATGAGAACAACAACTCTCTCGTGCTCCGGCTCCTCACGCCCCAGGGCGACATGCTGCTCACCGGCGATATGGAGCTTGAGGAGGAAAACGAACTGATCGAAGCGGGGCTCATCTCTCAGGCGGCGGTGCTCAAGGTGGCGCATCACGGCAGGGATGATACCACCAGCCGGCAATTCGCGCTGCTGGTCCGGCCCCAGTGGGCGGTGATCTCCACCAGCACGGCCGAAAGGCCGGATACGCCCAGCGCCAAGGTTCTGTCGTATCTGCGCGACGCGAGGGCCAGCGTCGCGGTCACGCAGGAGGCGCAGGTGGGCATCCTCATCACGCTTGAGGGCGGGCAGGCCAGCGCCGAGGCCATCAACTGGCGCTAGCGCACCCGCTCCTTTTAGGCAGCATAGGATGGCTTGGCGGAAGCGGCCCTCGCCGCGCGCCAAGCCATCCTTTTGTCTATGGGAGGGGACCCGATATGCATCAAAAGCCCTGTACCTGCCATGCCTGCGGCGAAAAGCCGCCCAGGCCCTGCCCTCCGCCGCGGCCCGACCCCTGCTGCCGGCCGTCCAGGCCCGAAGGCGTGCTGCTGCAAAAGATCGTCTGCTGCGAGCGGCGCACCATACCCTGCCTGTGCACCTGCCTGACCCTGAGCGGCCTGGAGTGCGCACGGCCGCCGCTCTCGCTCCTGAGCGTACGCGAAAGCGGCGCCCAGCCCTCGTGGACGCCGCCCGGCGAGCCCGACTGCGCGGGCCGAATCTCTCTGAAAGTCTGCATACCCGTATGCGCGCAGGTCGCGGACAGCTGCGGGCAGCGCTTTACCGCCACCGCAATGGTGGAGGCGGAAACCTGCCTTCGCCTGCCTCCCTCCTGCGCTGGCTTCTACAGCCTGTTCATCGTGCCCTGCGTGCGCCTCATCTGCGCCGAGGGCTGCTCGGACGGCCCCACGTTCCAGGTGCGGCTGCAAATCGCCCTGGACATCTATGCCGTGCGCCCCGAGCCGTGCATGCTGCGCAGGCCCGAGCCCGCCTGCCCGGACCTGCCGCTCTATCCGCCGCCCATCAGGCAGGATCCGCCCTGTTGGCCACAATGCCCAGCAGGCCCGGGCCCGTGTGGATGGCCAGGACGGGGCTGACGGGCATGATGCAGGCGCCCTCGGCCACCTCCAGCTCGCTCCTGAGGCGCTCCATGAGCTTTTCGGCCTCCTCGCGGGCCTTTCCGTTGACCACGCTCAATTCCGCCCTCGCGCCGCCCAGGAACCGCTTGACCTCGCTGACCATGGTGTCCACCGCCGACCTGTAGCCCCGGGCCTTTGCAAGCGTCTCATACACCCCGTCGTCATTGACGTAGATGATGGGCTTGATCTGCAAAAGGCTTCCCACGACGCCCTCGACCAGCCCGATGCGGCCGCCCTTGCGCAAAAACTCCAGCGTGCGGATCACGAACATGCCGAGCTGGTTTTTTCGCACGGTCTGCGCCCGTTCGATCGCCTCCTCGGGCGTGGCGCCCTCCTCCAGCGCGCGCGCCGCGGCCAGCACCATCATGCCCAGCCCCATGGACAGCGTGCGGGAATCGACCATGTGCACGCGCATGCGGCTCTCAAAGTCCTGGGTAATCATGCGCACCATGTTGAAGGTGCCGCTGAGGCCCGAGGAAATGGACATGTGGATTACATCCGTCACGCCCTCCGCGGCAAGGGACTCGTACAGCGCCGTCACATCCTCCGGCAGCGGGAGGCTGGTCTTGGGCAGCTCGCGGGTCAGAAGCTCGTAGAGCTCATCCTCCTGAATGTCCACGCGGTCGCGGTATTCCGCGTTCTGGCAGACCACGCGCAGAGAAATCATGCGGATGCCGTAGTGCAGGAGCATCCCGTCGCTGAGGTCACAGGAGGAATCCGTAACAATGACGGTCTTACGTTCCGCGTTCATTCCCGCTCACTCCCATTGCGCCGCGGCCTGGCCGCGGCGTACAATTCTTCATCGTTTTCCATACCTCTCCTATTATATCATTCCCCTCCGCGCTGTCAACGCCGCCCGGCGGCGGCGCGGGCGGTTTTTTTACATTTTGCGTCCCTCACCTTTCCCCGTCGCCGTTGACAAAGCGGGGGGTCATGGCTTACTATGGAAGGTGCGAAAAGGTGCGGTCGCGCACATTGAAATTTGGAGGCTGCGTCGATGAAATCGCTGAAGATGAACCTACGTTGGCTGTTATGCGCCACCCTCGCGGCGCTTGTGCTCGTTTTCCCCACGCCGCAGGCAGAGGCGTCCGGCGGCTCCGTTGGGGGCTGCGCCTACATGGACGCGAACGGAAACCTCGTCCGTGACGAGGGCGAGCAGCTCATCACGGGCGTGCCCGTATCGCTGGAGCGAAAGGCGGACGGCGCGTGGAGCGAGGCCGCGTCCGCCGAGACCGACGCCTATGGAAAATATGCCTTTTCCGGGCTTGAGGCGGGCGAATACCGCGTGGTGTGCACCCTGAGCGGCCAGGAATTGTCGGCCGTGAGCGTGGGTGCAGATTCCAAGGCTGAAAACGGCCTTGTGACGGGGGACGCCGTTTCGCTGGAGGACGGCCAGGAGGCACAGGGCGGCGACATCGCGCTCGTTTCGTCCGCGCGCCTTGAGGTGACCGTGTTTTCCGACGCCAACGGCGACGGGAAGCGCGGCGAGTACGACCGCGGGATGAGCGGCATCTTCGTGGAGGTCATGGACGGCGAATCGGCCCTGTGCTCCGCCGCGACCGGCGGCGAGGGCACGGCGTCGCTCTATGTGCGCCCCGGCACCTTCGTCGTGCGCGTGACATTGCCCGCTGGGTACGGCCCCTCAGACGGCGCCCAGACCCGCGTCATCGAGCAGGAGCTCTCCTTTGCCTCGGGCGGGCAGGCGGAGCTGGCCATCGCCGCGACGCCCGTGGGCTCTCTGGGCGGCAGGGTGTTTGAGGACATCGACAACGACGGCGTGATGAGCCAGACCGATCCCGGGGTCGCGGGCGTGACGGTGCGCATCGAGGGCAAGCGGACCGGGACCGTGCGCGAGCTGACCACGGAGGAGAGCGGCGAATACCTCTTTGATTTCCTGCCCGACGATACCTATACCATCTCCGCCACGCTGCCCGAGGGCATGCTCTATGCGCGCTATTCCCAGACGGGCGGCGATTTGCGCAGCATCTTCACCGGCTCCAACCTCGTGCGCGAGTTTCCCGTGCGCGACGCCGCCCGCGTGACCGACAAGAACATCGGCGTGGTCGAAAACGGTGTCATCAGCGGCGTGGCGTTTCTGGACCTGAACTACAACGGCCGCCTGGACGAGGGCGAGCCGGGCTACGAGGGCGTCACGGTGGAGGCCCTGCGCGGAAGCGGCGCCGAATCCCAGGGCAAGGTCGTCACCGGCGAGGACGGCGCCTTCCGCCTGGAGGGCCTGCGCAGCGGCGA
>CALVKX010000176.1 GCA_944333375.1 uncultured Eubacteriales bacterium | reverse complement strand
TCGGTCTCGTTGGCGCCCACGATGGTGATGGTCTGGTCGATCTTCATGGTCAGGTTCTTGACCTTGACGGTGTTGCCCACGCCGATCACGTCGGTGCTGACCTCGTCGTCCTCCACCACCACGCAGTTGCGCAGGGTGTTTTCCATCTCCACGATCTTGGCCTCGATGCGGCTTTGCTCGTTCTTGGCCTCGTCGTACTCGGCGTTCTCGCTCAGATCGCCGAAGCCGCGCGCGATGGCGATCTGCTCGGAGATCTCGTTGCGGCGCACGCTGATGTAATAGTCCAGCTCTTTTTCCAGCTTTTCGTATCCCTCACGGGTGAGGATGACTTTCTTTTCCTGATCCGGCATCTTGTCCGCTTCTCCTTTCAGCGGCCGCGGGCCGCCCTGTGCATGCTGCAACGTCCCCAAAAATAGCACAAAGCAGCGCCGTCCGCCTCTGAGGCGGGGCGATGCTTTCGCCGGGACATAGAATCACCAACGTATTATAGCCGCCCGCAAGGCGCTTGTCAATGCCTGCAAAAAGGAAATCCAAGCATCCGCCGCATGTCCGGCGGTCAGGGCGCCGGGGAAAGGAGGTTTCCCGCCCTGAGCTTTTCGTTGAGCTTTCGGTACACGCGGGCGCAGAACCACGGCTCAGAGGGCACCGTCTCGCTCTCCTCGAGCGTAAACCAGCGCACGCCGCTGTTTTCGTCCGGCTTTATGCTCAGGGCCTCCTCCTCGTCCGCCTCCAGAAGATAGGTGACATTGAGGTGCAGGTGTGAGGAGACATACGCCCCGCGCTTCTCATGCCCATCCACGGTGAGTGCCTCCACGCTGAAAATGTCCCGAGACACCGGACGCGCCGAGCGGATGCCGCTTTCCTCGCGCACCTCGCGCAGGGCCACGGCCAGCAGGTCGCTCTCGCCGTCGGCATGCCCGCCCAGCCAGGACCAGGAGCGGTAGATGTTGTGATAGGCCATCAGGACGCGCGTGTGCGCCGGGTTGACAACCCAGGCCGAGGCCGTGAAGTGCGCCAGCGGGTTTTTCCGGGTGAGCACCTCCGGCTCGCGGCGCAGGCAGCCCAGCAGAAGCTCGCGGTCGCGCGCCTCCTGCTCGTTGAAGGGCACAAAGGCCGTAAGCTGCTTCAAAAGTATCATTGCAAAAGCTCCTTCTCTCGTCGTCGGATGCTTCTATTATAGCATGTCCCGCCGCGTTTTTCGCGCCTTTTTTTGTCCGTCCAAGCAAAAATCTTGAAAAGCGCCACGGCATGCTGTATAATGAAAGTTGCGAATGAAATTCCATACTGGAGGGATATTCGGATGAAACATATCAAGCCCATCTCTCAGCCCTGTCTGCGTCAGTCCCTGGCCCACGGCGGCTGCGGCGAGTGCCAGAGCTCCTGCCAGAGCGCCTGCAAGACCAGCTGCACCGTCGCCAACCAGAGCTGCGCCAACAAGGACAATCAGGTTGTAGCCGGCCGTGAGGGCAAGGTCAACCATTCCTTCGGCAAGTAAGCCCATGGCCCCATCGCCGCATCGCCCGGGTGCGATGCGGCGTTTTTTTGACGCAATCACGATCCGTCAGGAGGATAGGTTTTCATGATTCATCTCTTTGAGGCCCTGGGCCGCAAAATGGCGCTGGACGTGGGCAGCGGCGCGGTGATGGCGCTGGACGACATCGCCTACGACGCGCTTTCCCTGCTTTTGGAGGACCGAAACGCGGATATCGCGGCGCGTCTTTCGGAAAAATACCCGCGCGGGGAGGCCGAGGAGACCGTCTCCGAGCTTCATAAGCTCATCGCCGACGGGTATCTGGACACCCCCGACGACTACTCCGACGTAAAGCCCGCCGACAGCGGCGTGGTCAAGGCCATGTGCCTGCACGCGGCGCACGACTGCAACCTGCGCTGCAAGTACTGCTTTGCGGACACCGGCGAATACCACATGCACAGCCGCTGCCTGCTCAGCGCCGAGACGGGCAAAAAGGCGCTGGACTGGCTGGTCAAGCACAGCGGGAACCGCAGAAACCTGGAGGTGGACTTCTTCGGCGGCGAGCCGCTGATGAATTTCCCCGTCATTCGGGAGGTCGTGGCCTACGGGCGAGAGCTGGAAAAGCGCCACGGCAAGGTCTTCAAGTTCACCACCACCACCAACGCCGTGCTCATGAACGACGAGATCATGGACTTTCTCAACCGCGAGATGGACAACGTCGTCATCTCCATCGACGGGCGGCCCGAGGTGCACGACCGCATGCGCCCCACCCCCAACGGCAAGGGCAGCTATGACCTCATCATCGAAAAGGCGAAGGAGTTCGCCCGGCGGCGCGGCCAGCAGCGCTACTACCTGCGCGGCACCTTCACCCGCTACAATCTGGACTTCGCAAACGACGTGCTCCACCTGGCGGACCAGGGCTTTGAGCAGCTCTCCATCGAGCCGGTCGTCACCGACGAGAGCCACGACTACGCCATCCGCGAAAGCGACCTGCCCCGCGTGTTCGAGGAATACGAGCGCCTGGGCCGCGAGTATGTGATCCGCCGCCGCGATAAGGACACATGGTTCAGCTTCTTCCATTTCATGGTGGACCTCACCGGCGGCCCCTGCCTTCGCAAGCGTCTGACCGGCTGCGGCGCGGGCAACGAATACGTGGCCGTGACCGCGGACGGCGACATCTACCCCTGCCACCAGTTTGTGGGCCGTGAGGGCATGCGCATGGGCTCGGTGCTGGACGGCACCTTTGACACCGCCATGCAGCAGCGCTTCCAGCAAAACACCGTGCTCACCAAGGAAAAGTGCTCCCAGTGCTGGGCGCGCTTCTATTGCAGCGGCGGCTGCCAGGCCAACGCCCACGCCTTCAACGGCGACATCTCCAGGCCCTACGAAATGGAATGTAAACTGGAGCAAAAGCGCCTGGAGTGTGCCATGGCCATCCAGGCCATCGAGCGGGAAAACGCCTGATCCCCGGCGTTTCCTCCCTGCGCCGGCCGAATTATGAACGTCGGGGACCGCGGGCTTTGAAGTTTTTCAAAAGTATTTTCATGGCTCGTTCATGATAAGGTCAAATTTGCCCGCTATAATAGCGGCGTAGTAAGGAGGGACGCTACATGAAGAACAACAACAATCATTCCGGAAAGAATTTCTACGCTTTTACTTCGGCGGCGCTCGCGCTTGTGCTGATGGTCGTCGCCTCGGTTGCCCTGTTCAACCATGACAGCACCGCGGGAGCGGAGGCCGTCACGCTCACCGAAAACGCCACCGTCGTCACCAGCCCCTTTACCGAGGCGGTCGAAAAGGTGCGCGACAGCGTCGTGGGCGTCAACAACTACACCACCTACCGCTCCAGCTACTACGGCTTCGGCTTCGGCTATGGCCGCGGCGACTACGCGGACTCCAGCCGTGAGGTGCTTCAGGGCAGCGGCAGCGGCGTGGTCGTGGCGGACGGCTACGTGCTGACCAACTACCACGTGGTCGAGGACGCCACCACCCTTGAGGTGACCAGCGGCGACAAGGTCTATCCCGCCGAGCTCAAGGGCACAGACGAGGCCAAGGACATCGCCGTGCTCTATGTGGAGGACCTGGACATCGAGCCCGTGGTGCTGGGCGACAGCGATCAGCTCTCCGTCGGCGACTGGGCCATCTGCATCGGCAACCCGCTCAGCTTCACCGGCACCACCACCGTGGGCGTGATCTCCGCGCTCAACCGTGAGATCACCAGCGATTCCACTGACGAGTACGGCAAGCGCGCCGTCAACACCATGATTCAGACCGACGCGGCCATCAACGCCGGCAACAGCGGCGGCGGCATGTTCAACGTCGCGGGCGAGCTCATCGGCATCCCCAGCATGAAGTACACCGGCTCCATGTTCACCGGCAGCACCGTTGAGGGCATCGGCATGGCCATCCCGATCAACGAGGCCAAGGAGCTGATTAACGACGTGCTCGCGGGCAACGGCAACGTGGAAAGCGCCTCCGGCACCACCCAGAGCAGCCAGAGCATCTCTACCGGCGACACGCCCCGCATCGGCGTCAGCGTCAGCAACCTCAACCCCAACAGCTATGCCGTGGCCTATAACCTCATCCCCAACGGGGCCTATGTGCTCGAGGTCGAAAGCGGCTCTCCCGCCGAGCAGGCCGGCATGCTGGTGGACGACATCGTCGTGTCAGTGGACGGCACCCGCATCTCCAGCAAGGAGGAGATGACCTCCATCCTGCAAAGCAAGCAGGCGGGCGATACGGTCATCCTCAAGGTCTACCGCGTCGAGGGCGGCCTGAGCTCCTATGATGACCAGACCAGCCTCCCCGACGGCGAGTACATCGACCTGACGGTCGAGCTTGCCATCCTGGACGTGGCGGCGCAGTAACCTCATCTTTGAGCCATTGAAGGACCGGGGTTTCCCCGGTCCTCAGCTTGTCGAAAAAGCTCGCCTGCGGCGATCTTTTCCGACAGGACACGTTTCCCCTGCGCCTGCGGCGCGGCCGGGGAAACGTGCAAGGAAACCTTGCTTTGCAAGGCTTCCGAACCCACCGCGCATGTCGCTGGGTTCGGATTTCATTCGGAGGGGACGGAGGGAAGCGTGTGCCCTGTGGCGCGGAGGGAA
>CALVKX010000175.1 GCA_944333375.1 uncultured Eubacteriales bacterium | reverse complement strand
CGCCTTTCCGACGCTCTCGGAGCCATAGCCGCCAACACGCACGCCGAAGCTCAGCTCATGCTGATTCTCGCCGGTTTCCCCGTACCATTCCAGGTATCGCCACTGGCCATCCGTATCAAACAGGCAGTTGGAGTAGGAATAGATGTCCTCAATCGCCAGATTGGCGCCGTTTCCGATGTCCTCCATCTCCTCCACCAGCACATAGGCGCTCAGGCGGTACAGGGAGGACGGCTCGACTGAGACGGAACAGACAAAACGCGCGTCATTGGCGCTGGCGTTTTCCACCAGCGCGCTGTACTGACCGCTGTGCGCCCGCTCGGAGGTCACGACGATGCGGGAATACCCCTCCTGTGTTCGATAGGCGTTTGTATACCAATCCACAGGATCTCCCGAGTCATCCAGCAGTTCAAAGCCGCCGTTCATCAGCAGGTTGGCCTCCTCGGCGGCGGCCCCCAGGCATATCAGGAGCGCCACCGCCAGGCAAACGACGGCACAGATGCGTTTCATTCGGCAGTTTCCTCCCCGGTAAAATGACGAATAAAGGTGCGCCGGTGCGCGGGCGTGGGTCCATGGGTCCGAAGCGCCGCGATATGGCCGGCGGTACCATAGCCTTTGTTCTGTTCAAACCCATACTGCGGATACAGCCTTGCATACGCTTCCATCTGACGGTCGCGCGTCACCTTGGCCACGATGCTGGCCGCGGCGACATGATAGCTGGTGGCGTCGCCCCGGATGATGGGAAGCGTGGGAAAGGGAAGTTCCAGCCCCTTTACGGCATCGACCACGCACAGCGTAGCGGGAGCCTCCTGCGCAGCCCGGCGCATCGCCAGGCGCGTTGCGTTGAGGATGTTGAGCCGATCGATTTCCTCGGGGCTCGCCTCCCCCACGCCAACAAAGAGCGCCGTTTCCAGGATGCGCTCATACATCTCTTCCCGGCGGGCGGGGCTGAGGCGCTTGCTGTCATCAATCCATTCATGCAGCGGCTCGGAAGGCAAGATTACGCATGCCGCCACGACATTGCCCACCAGCGGTCCGCGCCCCGCCTCGTCCATCCCGGCCAGGGAGACGCCGAAGCCCTCCAGCGCGCGGTCATAGGCGACCAATTCGCGGAAATGTGCCAAACGCTTTTCAGAGGGTTTGGGCATCCTGCGCGGCCTCCCCCGTTTCGGGTGGCTCCTCCAGCGTGAGCTTGCCCACCCTTCCTTCCCGGAATTCATCCAGAATCACCGCACAGGCCCTGTCCAGATCGTATACGCCGCCCCGCATCAGAAATCCGCGTCCTCGGCAGACCTCCTCAAGCAGGGCATAACCCCGGACAGACGGATCTTTGATCCTGTAGCGCTCAGCCGTCTGCGCGGGCATGACATCCATGAGGTCGGTCAAAAGGCTCGCGCACAGCTCATACTGGTCATAGACGGCATCCCGGATCGTGCCGATGTAGGCCAGACGGGTGGCCGCGCGCTGGTCATCCAGCCTGGGCCAGAGCATGCCGGGCGTGTCCAGCACCTCCAGATAGGGCGAGACCTTGACCCACTGATTGCTCCTGGTCACGCCAGGCCGGTCGCCCGTTTTGGCGACGGCGCCGCCATACAGGCGATTGATAAAGGTGCTTTTGCCCACGTTTGGCACCCCCACCACCATGGCGCGCAGCGTCTTTTGGATCCCCCGGCGCCGGTTTCGCTCCAGCACGTCCGCGGCCGCCTGCTCAATAAGGGCGCGCGCCTGCTTGGTCTTCTGCGGACTTTTGTCGTAAGCCATGCTCTCCAGGCCCAGCTGGCGAAAATAGGCCAGCCAGCGCTGCGTCTTGCCCGGTTCGGCCAGATCCGCCTTGCACAAGAGCAACACCCGCCGCTTGTGGCGGATCAGCTCGTCCAGCGCCGGATTGCGGCTGGAGAGCGGAAGCCGCGCGTCGCACAATTCCACCACCAGGTCCACCTTGGTTAACTGCGCGCTCAGCAGCCGCTTGGCCTTGGCCATATGGCCGGGATACCACTGGATCAGCAAATCAAAAACCCCTTCCGCCCGCCTCTGCCGGCCCGGCGGCAAAGGCGCTCAACCTATTAAAACATTCTTTCCCAAAAAGCGCAAGGGGAAATCCGTCGCCGAAAATAAAAAAAACGTGTAATTTCAAGCTCTTGCGGCGTTTTGTAAAGCTTTTATGAACGATTTTCGAGACGGTGTTTTTCTTAAAGAATTTCGTTCTGAGGATCGACGGCGGCGGACCTTTTCAACAAGCAAAGCCGAAGGAGCTTTCGCCCCTTCGGCTTTGCGGTCCGTAAGATCAAAGGTAGATGTCGCGCTGCTCATAGGTGGTATGCAGCAGCATGTGCGCCTTATGGCTGTTGGGCTTTCCGAGGAACTCCTCATAGATCTGCTTGATCTCGGGGTTCTCGTGGCTCTTGCGGAGCGTCTTGGCCTCATCCTCGCTGTAGAGCGCCTTGGCGCGCACGGCGCGAACATCGGTCCAGTTGCGCACGGAGGCCGGGACGATAGGCTGGCCGCCGCCGTTGACGCAGCCGCCGGGGCAACCCATGACCTCGATGAAATGGTAGTTCTTCTCGCCGCGTTTGACGGCGTCGAGCAGCTCGCTGGCCTTGCCCGTGCTGGAGCAGACGGCCACGTTCACGTCCAGATCGCCGATCTTGACGGTGGCCTCCTTGATCCCCTCCACGCCGCGCACGGCGGTGAAGTTGACATCCTCCAGCGTCTCTCCGGTGATGAGCTCATAGGCGGTGCGCAGCGCGGCCTCCATCACGCCGCCGGTCGCGCCGAAGATGACGCTGGCGCCTGTGCTTTCGCCCATCAGGCTGTCAAAGTCCTCATCCGGCAGGTTCACAAAGTCGATGCCGGCCTCCTTAATCATCCGGGCCAGCTCGCGCGTGGTGATGACGGCATCCACGTCGGGCATCCCGTTGCGGCCAAGCTCGGGACGGCGTGCCTCAAACTTCTTGGCGGTGCAGGGCATGACGGAAACGACGACGATGTTCTGCGGGTCGATTCCGGCCTTGTCGGCGTAATAGCTCTTGACCATCGCGCCGGTCATCTCATGGGGCGACTTGCAGGAGCTCAGGTTGGGGATGAACTCGGGATAGTAGTGCTCGCAGTACTTGATCCAGCCGGGCGAGCAGCTCGTAATCATGGGCAGGACGCCGCCGTTGTTGATACGGTCGATCAGCTCCGTGCCCTCCTCCATGATGGTCAGGTCCGCGCCGAAGTCAGTATCAAAAACCTTGTCAAAGCCGAGACGACGAAGGGCTGCGGCCATCTTGCCGGTCACGCTGGTGCCCATGGGCATGCCGAACTCCTCACCCAGCGCGGCGCGCACAGCGGGCGCGGGCTGGACGACCACATGCTTGGTGGGATCGGCCAGCGCCTTCCACACGTCCTGCGTGCCGTCGGTTTCGGTCAGGGCGCCAACGGGGCAGGCGGTGATGCACTGACCGCAGTTGATGCAGGCCATCTCCGCCAGCTTCATCTCCCAGGGGCTCTCGATGGCGGTCTTGAAGCCGCGGCGCACGGGGCCGATGACGCCGACCTTCTGCACGTTGGCGCAGGCGCCCACGCAGCGGCGGCAGAGGATGCACTTGTTGTTGTTGCGCACGATGGAGGCGGAGGTCATGTCCGGCTCATAGTCGTTCTGGTTGCCCGCAAAGCGGTCGCCGTTTTCTACGCCCAGATCCAGGCAGAGCTTTTGCAGCTCGCAGTTCTGGCTGCGCACGCAGCTCAGGCACTTTTTCTCATGGTTGCTCAGGATCAGCTCAAGGTTGATCCGGCGCGCCTGGCGCACCGCGGGGGTATTGGTTTTGACTACCATGTTGGGCGCAACCGGCAGCACACAGGCGGCCTGCAGGGCGCGTCCGCCGCAATCGACCACGCAGAGGCGGCAGTTGGCGGTTTCATTGATGTCCTTCAGATAGCACAGCGTGGGGATGTTCACCTTGGCGATACGCGCCGCCTCGAGCACCGTCGTGCCCGCGGGAACCTCGACCTTCACGCCGTCAATGGTAAGCGGAATCATTTGTTCCATGTCTGTTCCTCCTCATGCGGACGTTAGTTCTTGACGATGGCGCCGAAACGGCACTTCTCCATGCAGGAACCGCACTTGATGCACTTGGCGCGGTCGATGTGATGCATCTCCTTGACCTTGCCGGTGATGGCGTTGACCGGGCAGACGCGCGCGCAGGCGGTGCAGCCGCGGCACTTGTCGGTGATCTCGTAGTTGAGCAGCTTCTGGCAGTGATGCGCGGGGCAGCGCTTTTCCTTGATGTGCGCCTCATACTCGTCGCGGAAGTACTTCAAGGTGGAGAGAACCGGGTTGGGCGCGGTCTGACCCAGGCCGCAAAGGGCGGTCGCCTTGATGTTCTCAGCCAGCGCCTCCAGCTTCTCGATGTCGCCTTCCTCGCCCTTGCCCTCGACGATGCGCTCCAGGATCTCCAGCATGCGCTTGGTGCCGATGCGGCACGGGGTGCACTTGCCGCAGCTCTCGTCCACGGTGAAGTCCAGGAAGAAGCGCGCGATATCCACCATGCAGTTGTCCTCGTCCATGACGATCATGCCGCCGGAGCCCATCATGGAGCCGATGGCGGTAAG
>CALVKX010000174.1 GCA_944333375.1 uncultured Eubacteriales bacterium | reverse complement strand
TTCCCCGGCCGCGCCGCAGGCGCAGGGGAAACGTGTCCTGGCGGAAAAGATCGCCGCAGGCGAGCTTTTTCGACACGTTGCGGACCCGGCGCCTGGCGCCGGGCCCTTGGTATATGCCTTTTACCGCACCATGAGCGTATCGTCCACGATCACCGCGTCAGCGAAGTCCGTGATGGTCAGCTCGTAGCTCTTGTATTCCAAAGGCAGCACGAGGTTTCCATGCCAGTCCGCAATGCCGTAGGCGTCGCCCTTGCCCACGATCAGCAGGGAGCCGTCGCCGCCGGAGTATTCGTCCACCTCGTCAAAATCGGTCTTGGTCTGCGTGCCGTCGGCCGCCACGATGTAGATGGAACCGTCCAGGTCCGTGACCGTCAGCGTGCATCCGTGCTGCGTCACGCCGGCCGCGCCATACTTGAGCTCGCAGGTCACCTGTCCGTCGGTGTCCACAAAGCCCACCTTGCCGTCCTTCTCCACGCAGACAAAGCCGTTGTGCACGTAGCGATAGACGGTGGCCAGCCCGAAGTAGTGAATCTCGTCGTACTCGCAGGGCACGGCCAGCCTTCCGCCGGCGAGGTCATACAGGCCGTAGAGGTCGTTTTGCTCCACGGTCACATAGCCGTCGTACACCACGCCGATGGAATCAAAGCCCTCCGGCACCAGGACGTTTCCCTCCACATCCACCAGGCGAATACCGTTGCTTCCGTTCACCTTGATGTAGCCGCTCTCGGTGTCCTCGTAGGCGCTGTAGGCGTCCTCAGCGATCACCCGGCCGTCGCTGAGGCACACGGCGTTGCCGTCCGCCTCGCCATAGGCGTTATAAAGCGAGGTCACCTCGGCCTCCACGGGGGCAAGCGCCTTGTCGTAGACGTGGATGACGTCCTGCCGGTCCTCCACATAGAGGTAATCCCCATGCGGGACGGCGGTGTCACATGCCTCGCGCGAGAGGGTGCCGACTTTCTGGCCCGCTTCCAGATCATACACGTCATAGGCCGTGACCACATAGTGCTCGCCGCCGCCCAGGAAGCCGCCGGAGTAGTCGTAATCCTCGCTCTCGGTGGGCTCGAGCGTCACCGCGAGACCCCATCTTTCGTTCAGCACCTCAAAGGCGGCGTATTCCCAGCCGGTGACCGCCTCTCCGCTCTCCCGCAGGAGGGCGTGGCTGTTGAGGCCATCGTCGTTGATGGCCTCGAAGAAGCCGTAACCCGCGTCGGCCAGCAGGCCGTATTCGCAGGGGATCATCGCCTCGCCGGCGGTGCTGTAGAGGCCGTAGAGGCGCGTATCGGCGTCGCGTGCGATCAGGCAGCGGCTCTCATCGACGTATTCCAGGCTGTCAACGTTGAGCTCCACGGCGGTAAGCGTCGTATTTTCAGCCAGCGCCGCCGCGCACACAAGTGCCAGCACGGCGGCCAGGATGATGGAAAGGCCCTTTTTCATCCCCAGATTCCTCCTCCTCAAATGCGAAAGCCGCGCGGTGGATTCCGCGCGGCGTATTTCGATGCGCCGCTCCGCGCTGAGCGGCCGGCGCGGGCACTCAGCCCTGCTTCTGCTTATGCTTGGGGTTCTCGCAGATCACCATCACGCGGCCCTTGCGCTTGATGATCTTGCACTTCTCGCAGATGGGTTTGACCGAGGGACGTACCTTCATGCTCGTATCCTCCTTACTTGCGGGGCGGCGGCCGCCGCCGGTATCAGTTCTTGCTGCGCCACGTGATGCGGCCGCGCGTGGGGTCATAGGGCGAAAGCTCGACCGTGACCTTGTCGCCGGGATAGATGCGGATGAAGTTCATGCGCATCTTTCCGGAGATCTGTGCCATGATTCGGTAGCCGCCGGAGAGCTCGACCTTGAAGTTCGCGTTGGGCAGCGCCTCGACGACCGTGCCTTCCATTTCGATGACATCACTTTTGGACAAGCGCGCCTTCCTCCTTCTCTTTCTCTTGCCGCGCATGCGTTGGCGCGGAGCCGGTCCTGGTTTCGTAAGCCTCCCTGGCCGCGCGCAGCGCCGAGCGGATGTCGCTGTCGGCGATCGCTCCGCCGGATGCGCCCCTTCCCTCCACGGGAATGGTCATGGGCAGCGCGCGCAGGTGCTTGGTCTGCTTTTTTTTGGGCTTGGCGAGGCCGCGCGCCTCGCCGTCGCACAGGAGCACATGGCGCTCGTCCAGCACGCCTACTACGGCGTGCCAGCGGCCTTTGTCATGCCCCTGCGTGGATACGACCACGCGTCCCCGTTCCGTCGGCTGTGCTTTCACTCGGCTTCCTCCGTCAGGGCAAAGCCCGGATAGGTCAGAAGCTCGGGCAGCCCGTGCTCGTTGATGGCGATGGTGTGCTCGTAATGCGAGCATACGCCGCCGTCCTCGGTCACGATGGTCCAGCCGTCCTCCAGCTCCGCCACATGATAGTCGCCCATGGCGATCATCGGCTCGATGGCCAGCGTCATGCCGGGGCGCAGCTTCGTCCCGTGGCCCGGCCGCCCGAAGTTGGGCACGCTGGGCTCCTCGTGCATGGCGCGTCCGATGCCGTGGCCGGTGAGGTCACGGATGACGCCGTAGCCGAAGCTCTCGGCGTAGGTCTGGATGGCGCTGCCGATATCGCCCAGGTGATTGCCGTTGATGGCCTTCCTGACGCCCTTGTAGAAGCTCTCCTCCGTCACCTCGATGAGCTTGCGGTTCTCCTCGCTGATGGCGCCGACGCCCACCGTAAAGGCGCTGTCGGACTGCCAGCCGTCCAGGATCAGCCCACAGTCGATCGAAAGCACGTCGCCCTCCTTGAGGATGGTCTTATCGGAGGGGATACCGTGCACCACCTCGTCGTTGACCGACGCGCAGATGCTGGCCGGATAGCCCTGATAGTCCAGAAAGGACGGAATGGCCTTGTGCTTGCGGATGAGCTGCTCGGCATAGACATCCAGCTCGGCGGTGCTCATGCCCGGCTTGATCGCCTCGCGCAGGCGGCAGAGCACCTCGTAGAGGAGCGCGCCGGACTTGCGCATGAGGTCAAGCTGCTGTGCGTTCTTGAGATAGATCATTGGATCGCCTCGAGTGTCCTGAAGATCTCCTCGCTGATCTCCTCAAGACTCAGCCCGCCCCCGATGTTTTTGAGCAGGCCCTCGTCGCGGTAGTAATCGATCAGCGGCGCGGTCTTCTGATGATAGACCGTCAGACGGTTGAGGACGGTTTCCGCCCTGTCGTCGTCGCGCTGGATCAGCGGGGTTCCGTCCGCCTTGCAGACGGTTTCGCCATTCAACCGATCCACATGATAGGGAGCGCCGCACAGCGGGCACACGCGCCGGCCGCTGAGGCGCTTGACGAGCACCTCGTCGGGCACGTCCAGGTTGATGGCCACGTCGATCTTGGCAAAGGTGCCCAGGGCCCTGGCCTGCTCCACCGTGCGGGGGAAGCCGTCGAGGATGTAGCCCCTCCGGCAGTCCTCCTTGGCCAGCCTGTCGCGGACGATGCCGATGACGACCTCGTCGGGAACAAGCTGCCCCTGATCCATGTACGCCTTTGCCTTCAGGCCCATCTCCGTGCCCGCGGCGATGGCTGCGCGGAGCATGTCGCCCGTGGAAACCTGGGGAATTCCCAGCCGCTGGCAGACGATCTGGGCCTGGGTGCCTTTACCGGCCCCCGGAGGGCCTAGAAAGATGATGTTCATACGTCATTCCTCCTGTTCACGGATGAAGGCCGCTAATGCACGGCACCCTTACAGTATACCACAGAAGCGGTAAATGTGCCTGTGCCGCGCCTTAGCGGCGCATCATTCGTACGGTCGGACGCCTATGGTCAGGAGATGGAATCGTAGTTGCGGCTGACCAGCAGGTCGTCAAGCTGACGCTTGGTCTCCAGCACCACGCTAACCGCGATGAGGATGCTGCTGGCGGCAAACGGAATTTGCGTCTGCAGCCCCACGGTAAAGACCGTGGGCACCGTGGCCAGCACTGCCAGGAACAGAGCGGCGAACAGCGTCAGGCGGCCATTGATGCGGCGAAGGTAATCCGCCGTGGGCTTGCCCGGGCGCACCGAGGGAACGGCGCCGCCCTGCTGCTGGATGTTCTTGGCCATCTCATCGGGCTGGAAGGAGATGGAGCTGTAGAAGTAGGTGAAAGCGACGATCAGAAGCGCCGTCACCAGCAGGTACCAGAAGCTGGCCCCATTCATGTAGCGTGCCCACCAGATCGCGGCAGCGCTGTCGGAGCCGCCCACCAGCTGGATGATGGTTCCGGGGAACGCCATGAAGGAATAGGCAAAGATCAGCGGCAGCACGCCGACGCTGACCACCTTCATGGGGATCACGCTGTTCTGGCCGCCGTACATCTTGCGGCCGCTGACGCGCTTGGCGAAGTGGACATTGATGCGGCGAACGCCCATGTCCACGAACGTGACCAGCACGATCATCACCACAGCCACCAGCAGCACCGCCAGGAGCGTCAGCCACGGGGTGAGGCTGGTCGCCTGGAAGGCGTTGCGGATCAAGGTGGTGAAGCCGGTAAAGAGGTTGGAGATGATACCGGCGAAGATCAGCAGCGAAATGCCGTTGCCCAGGCCCTTCTCCGTGATGCGCTCGCCGATCCACATGGCCAGGGCGGTACCGCCGGCCATGCTCACGCCCACCAGCACCGTGTTAAACCA
>CALVKX010000173.1 GCA_944333375.1 uncultured Eubacteriales bacterium | reverse complement strand
TTTCGCGAGCGTTGCGAGCGCCCGAAGGGCGCAAGAAACGCGGCTCTCCCCAAAATCAGGGGTTTTTCAACGGTCTGGCCGCGCCCCAAAGGGCGCGGTGCTGTTTTTGACACGAAAGGCGGGCGCTTCATGGAATTCCTGAGCAACACCGACCCCGCGCTGCTGGCGGCCCTGATCCTGGCGCTCGCGTGCGCGGTGATGCTGGCGGCGCTTTTGATCGTTGCCCTGCGCGGGCGGGGCGAGACGCGCCGCGCTCTCTCTGCGCTCAGCCAGGCCCTGCCGCGGGAGCTGGAGGCCACGGAGGACGCCCTGGGGCGGAGTCTCAGCCAGCTCAACGAGAGCGTGACCGCCACCTTCGGCGGCATGAGCCGCTCGCAGGCGGAGCAGGTCAACGCCCTCATCCGCCAGAGCTACGACAACGCGCAGGCCTTTGACCTGCGCCAGCAGGGCATGCAGCGCATCACCGACGAGAGCCTCAAGCGCCTGGAGGCACGGCTTCAGGGCTCGGAGGCCGCCATGGCCCGCGCGCTTTCGCAAAACGAGGCGCGTATGGAGGCGCTGAGGAACACGCTGGAGGAGGGAGCGCGCCTGCTGCGGGAGGAAAACGCCGGGCAGCTGGCCCAGATGCGCCAGACCGTGGACGAAAAGCTCAGCGCTACGCTGGAAAAGCGCCTCGCCGCCAGCTTTTCGCAGGTCAGCGAGCGTCTGGAGCAGGTCTACCGCTCTTTGGGCGAGGTGCACAGCCTTGCCAGCGGCGTGGGCGATCTCAAGCGCATGCTGGGCAACGTCAAAACCCGCGGCGTGTGGGGCGAGATCCAGCTGGGCGCGCTGCTGGAGCAGGCGCTGACCGATACGCAGTACCGGCGCAACGTGGCGGTATCGCCCGGCTCGAGCGAGCGGGTGGAGTTCGCCGTATGCCTGCCGGGCCGCGAGGAGGGCGGCGCGCCGGTCTATCTGCCCATCGACAGCAAATTCCCCCAGGAGGATTACGTCCGGCTGGCTGAGGCGGCGCAAAACGCCGACCAGCCGGCGGTGGAGGCCGCCCGCAAGGCCCTGATGAACGCTGTGCGCACCGAGGCAAAGCGCATCGGCAAGTACATCGTCCCGCCGCACACGACGGATTTTGCGGTGATGTTCCTGCCTCTGGAGGGGCTGTACGCCGAGGTGATGCAGCACGCCTCGGCCGTGGAGGCCATCCAGCGGGAGCAGCGGGTGCTCATCGCCGGGCCCAGCACGCTCCTTGCGCTGCTCAACAGCCTGCAGATGGGCTTTCGCACGCTGGCCATCGAGCGCCGCTCGGCGGAGGTATGGAAGCTGCTGGGCGCCGTCAGGAGCGATTTCGGGAGCTTTGCCGCGCTGCTGGAAAAGACGCAGGAGAAGCTGCGCCAGGCGACCGACAGCATCGACACCGCCTTTGTCAAGACCCGCGCCATCGAAAAGCGCCTGCGGCGGGTGGAGGCCGCGGAGGAGGCGCAGGGCGAGGCGCCGGAGGAGGAGCGGCTGAGCGCCGGGGAAAGCCGTTTGGAATGAGGCTACGGCTCCGCGCCGGCGGCGCGGCGCCGGCGGAAGGCCGTTGGCGTCTGGCCGGTCTGGGCCTTAAAGACCTTGGTGAAGTAGTTTTCGTCCGGGACGCCCACGGCGCGGGCCACGTATTTGACGGGCTCGGCGGTGTTGAGCAGCAGGTCCATGGCCGCCTGGACGCGGCGGGCGGTGACCAGCTGCATGGGCGTGAGCTGAAAGTGCTCCTTGCAGATGGCGTACAGCTTGGTTTTTCCGACGCTGAGCGCCTCGGCGATGCCGCTGGAGTCCAGGGGGCAGGCGTAATGGGTGTCGATGTAGCTTTGCAGCAGGTCCGCGTCGTCGCGGCGGTTGGTCGCCTGCAGGCCGGAGAGGCGCACCTCGCTCACGCACGCCTCCACGATCTCCTGGCACGCGATCATCTGCCGGGCGGAGATGCGCCGCAGGCGAAGAAACGCCTGATAGAGCGCCTCCCGGTCGGGATGCCAGGCGCAGCGCGCGGCCACGCGCTCCCACTGGACCTCGCGCGGCGCGTCGTCGAGCATCTGCCCAAAGAGAATCGTGGCCACCGTGCGCCGCTTCTCCGTCACCGGCAGGGCGACTTCGTAAAGCCCCGCGTGGCAGAGGTACTTGCGCCGCACCTGCGTGCATCCCACCTCCTGCGCCGCCTTGCGGTCGCAGGCGTGGCAGCGCTCAAAGCCGCTGTCCTCCTGCATGATGAGGCTGCAAAAGGGCGCCTTGAAGCTGCTGGCGTACAGCTCGTTTCCCCATTCGTCCATCAGGGAGAACTTGATGCCGGTAAGCAGGTGCAAATTGTTGAGCAGCCGGCCCAGGCGCTGAAAATCATCCTTGCTGAGCATATGCGGGTCCGCCTTTGCGTCGTTTTGTTCATTATAGCGCATTTATCGGAAAAACGAAAGATTTTTCTAGATTTCGGAAAGGCTCTCTCTGCGCTTTTTCGCGCGTTCATGCTATGCTATAACCAGAACTGAGAAAAGGGGCGTGACAGAGATGAAACCTGTTCTGATAATCATGGCTGCCGGGCTGGGCAGCCGTTTCGGGGGACTCAAGCAAATCACGCCGGTGGACGACGCCGGCCACATCCTCATGGACTACTCCATCTACGACGCCATGCGCGCGGGCTTTGGGCGCGTGGTGCTCATCATCAAGCCGGAGCTCAGGGAGGATTTCGCCGAGCTGATCCTCTCGCGCCTGGGCGGCGAGGTGCCCGTGGACTTCGCCTATCAGACGCCGGACCGCCTGCCGGAGGGCTTTTCCATCCCCGAGGGCCGGCTCAAGCCCTGGGGCACCGCGCACGCCGTGCTCTGCGCACGGGAGAAGATCGACGCGCCCTTCTGCGTCATCAACGCCGACGACTTCTACGGCCGCACCTCCTTTGAGAGCATCGCGCGCTTCCTGACCACGGAGGCGACGCCCGCCGCGCACGCGATGGTGGGCTACCGCATCGAGAACACGCTGACCGAAAACGGACATGTGGCGCGCGGCATCTGTCAGACCGACGAAAAGAGCATGCTGGTTTCTGTGACCGAGCGCACCCATATCGAGCCGCGCGAGGGCGGCGCGGCCTACACCGAGGACGGGGAGCACTTCACCTTCGTGCCCGCGGGCACCTATGTGAGCATGAACATGTGGGGCTTCCATCCGGCCATTCTGGAGGAGATCGACCGGCGCTTCGCGCCGTGGCTGCGGGAAAACCTCCCCGTCAATCCGCTCAAATGCGAGTACTTCCTGCCCCTCATTCCCAACCAGCTCCTTCACGAGGGCAAGGCCACCGTCAAGGTCCTGCCCACGCACGAGCGCTGGTACGGCATGACCTACGCCAACGACATGCCCAACATCCGCGCCGCGCTGGCGGCCATGCGCGAAAGCGGCGTCTATCCCGAACATCTCTGGAGGAAGTAAGCCATGGAAAGCATCTACCGCCAGTTTGCCCTGGACGGGCTGCCCATCAGCTGCGCCCGCTACGGAAGCGGCCACATCAACGAGACCTATCTGCTGGTGACCAGCCGGCCGCATCTGTACATCCTCCAGAAGATCAACAGCTATGTCTTTTATGATGCGGCGGGGCTGATGAACAACATCATCGCCGTGACCGACGCCCTGCGCCGGCAGGACCCCGATCCGCGGCACGTGCTGACGCTGGTTCCCACGCTGGAGGGAAAGCCCTACCTGACCACGCCTTCGGGGGAATACTGGCGGCTGTACGAGTTCGTGACCGACAGCCTCTGCCTGGACAAGCCCGAGAGCGTGGACGACCTGAGGCAGAGCGGCGTGGCCTTCGGCATGTTCCAAAACCAGCTCGCCGGCTTCCCCGCCCACACGCTCACCGAGACCATCCCGCACTTCCATGACACGCCCGCGCGCTACGGGCAGCTCAGGCAGGCCATGGAGGAGAACCGCGCCGGCCGGCTTGAGGAGGTGCGCGCGGAGCTGGACTTCTACCTGGCCCGCGAGAAAGAGGCCGCCGCGCTCACGGACATGTGCCGCGCGGGCACGCTGCCGCTGCGGGTTACGCACAACGACACCAAGCTCAACAACGTCATGCTCGACAGCGCGACCCGCACGCCCCTGTGCGTGATCGACCTGGACACCGTCATGCCGGGCCTGGCCGCCAACGACTTTGGCGACTCCATCCGCTTCGGCGCCTCCACGGCGGCCGAGGACGAAAAGGACCTCTCCCGCGTGACGATGTCCCTCGAGCTGTTTGAGACGTACACGGCGGGCTTCCTCGGCGCCTGCGGCGCGCGCCTGACCGGGCCGGAGACCGACACCCTGCCGCTGGGCGCCAAGCTGATGACGCTGGAGTGCGGCACGCGCTTCCTGGCCGACTACCTCAACGGGGACATCTATTTCCATGTGACCCGCGAGGGCCAGAACCTCGACCGTGCCCGCACGCAGATGAAGCTGGTCGCGGACATGGAGGCCAAGTGGGACGAGATGAACGAAATCGTGCGCCGCGAGGCGGGCAGGGCCCGCTGACACGGGACAAAGCTGAGGGCGTGCCGCCTTTGCGGCACGCCCTCAGACCGTTGACAAAAGCGAGTCAACGGTCATTTTTCATAAGGAAAAACGAATAAGCATGTCGAATATATAAA
>CALVKX010000172.1 GCA_944333375.1 uncultured Eubacteriales bacterium | reverse complement strand
CATCAACTTCAGCCGCGACCTCATCGAGGCGGCGGCCAGCAGCCTGGAGCGGCTCTACACCGCCCGCGACCAGCTCGCCTTCCTCCTCACCAGCGCCCAGGACCGCACGCCCGACGAGGGCGAGCGCGCCTTCATGGACGAGTGCCTGCGCTCGGAGGAGAAGTTCATCGCCGCCATGGACGACGACCTGAACACCGCCGACGCGCTGGCCGCGCTCTTTGAGCTGGTGCGCGCCGTCTACAGGCTGCCGCAGGGCGGCGTGAGCCGCGAGGCGGCGCAGCTTGGGCTTGACAAGATGAAGGCCATCTGCGGCGTGCTGGGCCTTCTGATGAAGGAGGAGGGCGCCATCCCCGCCGAGGTGCAGGCGCTGGTGGACGAGCGCGCCCAGGCCCGCAAAAACAAGGACTGGAAGCGCTCCGACGAGCTGCGCGACCAGATCAAGGCCATGGGCTACATCCTGGAGGACACCAAGGCGGGCCAGAAGGTGCGCAAGGGAGGCGCGTAAGGCCGTGCGGCGCGCGGCGCTGTGGTGTGCGGCGGGCCTTGCGGTGGCGCTGGCGCTGGGGCTTTGGACGGCGCATCTCGTGCCGGCCCCGCCCTCCCGCGTGCTTTCGCGGCCCGCCGGGGCACCCATGACCCTGCCGTCGCCCGCGCTGCCGCAGGGGGCGGTCGCGGTCAACGAGGCCGGGGCGGACGAGCTGGACGCGCTGCCGGGCGTAGGGCCGGCCATCGCCCGGCGCATCATTGAGGAACGTGAGAAAAACGGCCCCTTCTTCTTCCCCGAGGATTTGCTGAACGTGAAGGGCATTGGCGAAAAGACGCTGGACAAGCTTCTTTCCCACATTCGCCTGCCATGACGGAGGAGACGCATGCGCGATACGGTACTGTTTCTGGACACCACGCTCAGGGACGGCGAGCAGACCCCCGGCGTGAGCTTTCATCTCAACGACAAGGTGGAATTTGCCCGCGCGCTGGAGGCGCTGGGCGTGGACATGATCGAGGCTGGCTTCGCGGGCGCCAGCCCCGGGGACTTTGAGGCCGTGCGGGCCGTGGCGCGTACGGTCAAGACCGGCGTGTGCTCGCTGGCGCGCTGCGTCGAGGGCGACATCCTCGCCGCCGCCGAGGCGCTCAGGGAGGCCGTCAAGCCGCGCATCCACGTCTTTATCGCCACCAGCCCCCTGCACCGCTCCGCCAAGCTGGGCATGAGCCGCGAGCAGGTGCTGGACGCGGCGGTGCGCGGCGTGCGCCTGGCGCGCTCGCTGTGCGAGGACGTGGAGTTCAGCTGTGAGGACGCCACCCGCACCGAGATGGATTTCCTCTGTCAGGTATGCAAGGCCGCGGTGGAGGCGGGCGCGACGACCATCAACATCCCCGACACCGTCGGCTACGCCACCGTGGACGAGTACGGCCGCATGATCGACATGATTCTGCGCGACGTGGTGGCCGGGCGCGACGTGGTTGTCTCCACCCACTGCCACAACGACCTGGGGCTGGCCACCGCGACCACGCTGGAGGCCATCCGCCGCGGCGCCAGGCAGGTGGAATGTACCATCAACGGCCTGGGCGAGCGCGCGGGCAACGCGCCGCTGGACGAGATCGTGATGGGCCTGCGCACCCGCAGGGACGTCTACGGCCTCAGGGACAACCTCAACATCCGCGAGCTCTACCGCCTCAGCCGCCTGGCCGCAAGCCTCAGCGGCATGGAGATCCCGCCCAACAAGGCCGTCGTGGGCGCCAACGCCTTCGTGCACCAGAGCGGCATCCACCAGCACGGCGTGCTTCGCGAGCGCGCCACCTACGAGATCATGAAGCCCGAGGAGCTGGGCATCCCCCAGGGCGGGGTGGTGCTGGGCAAGCTCAGCGGCCGGCACGCCCTGCGCGAGCACGCCCAGGAGCTGGGCTTTGAGCTGACCGAGCACGAGCTGGACCGCGCCTTTGAGAAGTTCAAGGAGCTGGCCGACCGCAAGAAGGACATCACCGAGCGCGACGTCATGGCCATCTGCCGCGAGCAGGTGCACGGCGCGCACGGCATGTACCGCATCCACTCCTTCCAGATCTTCAGCGGCAACCGCATGACCGCCACCGCCACCGTCAGCCTCCAGCGCGGCGCGGACGTCATCACCCGCGCGGACTGCGGCGACGGCCCGGTCGAGGCGTGCTTCCACGCCGTGGACCAGATCACCGGCTTTAAATGCAAGCTGGAGAGCTATCAGCTCCGCGCCGTCACCGAGGGCGAGGACGCGCTGGGCGAGGTCACCGTTCGCGTGAGCAACGAGAATGTGACCATGCTGGGCAAGGGCGTGTCCACCGATATCATCGAAGCCAGCTGTCTGGCCTATCTCAATGCCGTCAACCGCGTCATCGAGGCGCGGTCCGAGCGGGAAACGGGAGTCTGAACCGATGTACGAACGATATGTCAAGCGCGCGCTGGATGTCGTCATTTCGCTGGTGAGCATGGTCGTCCTTAGCCCGCTGTTTGCGCTCATCGCCCTGGCCGTCCGCCTGGACAGCCCCGGGCCCGTGGTCTTCAAGCAGAAGCGCTTCGGCAAGGACCGCACGCTGTTTGAAATCTACAAGTTCCGCACCATGCGCGTGGACGCTCCCCGCGACGTGCCCACCAACGACCTGCGCGGCTCCAAAGGCTACATCACGCGCGTGGGGCGCATCCTGCGCATGACCAGCCTGGACGAGCTGCCCCAGCTTTGGAACATCCTCAGGGGCGACATGTCCCTCATCGGCCCCCGGCCCGCGCTGTGGAATCAGGACGACCTGATGGCCTGGCGCGACCGCTTCGGCGCCAGCCATGTGCGCCCGGGCCTCAGCGGCTGGGCGCAGGTCAACGGCCGCGACTACCTCAGCCGCGACCTGGAGAAGAAGGCCCGCCGGGACGCCGAGTACGCGCATAACATCAGCTTCGGCTTCGATCTTAAATGCTTCCTGCTCACCCTGGTCAAGGTCGTCAACCGCCAGGGCATCGCGGAGGGCCGCGAGGGCAGGAGCTATCCCATCGGCGGGGAGGAAAAGCGATGAAGCGGGTGGTCATCACCGGGGCCGGCAGCTATATCGGCACGCACCTGCACGAGCGCCTCGGACGCCGGGGCGAGGCGTTCGAGGTGCGGGAGATGGACGTGCATGGCGCCTGGGACGCGGGCGCCTTTTTGGATTGCGACTGCGTGGCGCACGTCGCGGGGCTGGCGCACCGGCGCGAGGAGGCGGGCGACGCGGCGCTCTACGACCGGGTCAACCGGGCGCTGGCCGTGGAGGTGGCGCAGGCGGCCCGGGAGCGGGGCGTAAAGCAGTTCGTCTTTTTCAGCAGCATGAGCGTCTACGGCCTGACCTGCGGGCGCATCACGGCGCAGACGCGGCCCGCGCCCGTCACGCATTACGGCAGGAGCAAGCTGGAGGCGGAAAAGGCGCTTGCGGCGCTGGAGGACAGCGCGTTTCGCGTGGCCGTTCTCCGGCCCCCCATGATCTACGGGCGCGGCTGCCGGGGAAACTATCCCCGCCTGGCGGCGCTGGCGGCAAGCCTCCCCCTCTTTCCCCGGGTGCAAAACGAGCGCAGCATGCTCTACATCGAGACCCTCTGCGCCTTCCTGGAAAAGCTGATCGAAAGCGGCGAGGGCGGGCTGTTTTTCCCGCAGAACCGCGAATATGTCTCCACCTGCGCCCTGGTGGCCGAAATCGCCCGCTGCCGCGGCAGGCGCGTGCACATGGTCCCGGGCCTGGGCGGCCTGCTGGGCGCCTTGGCAGAGCGCGGGGGGACGGTGGGCAAGGTGTTTGGAACGCTCACCTATGACCAGTCCATGAGCCAGGCGTTCAGGCCGGAGGAGGAGCCCTCCTTCGCCCGGACCATCCGGCTGACCGAGGTGGGCGCATGAAACGGAAGGTGCTGTTCGTCGCCACCGTGCTGCGCGGGCATGTGCTGGTGTTCCATCTTCCCTATATGCGCTGGTTTAGGGAGCAGGGCTACGAGGTGCACCTGTGCTGCGCGAACGACACGCCCGACCCCGCGCCCGCGGTGCCCGAGTGCGACCGCTGGATTGAGCTGCCCTTTTCGCGCTCGCCCTTTTCCCCGGCCAACCGGGCGGTGTACCGCAGGCTCAGGGCGCTCATCGACGCGGAGGACTACGCCCTCATCCACTGCAACACGCCCGTGGGCGGGCTGCTGGGCCGCCTGGCCGCCCGCGGCGCCAGGCATCGCGGGACGAGGGTGGTCTATACGGCCCATGGCTTCCATTTCTTTACCGGCGCGCCGCTGAAAAACTGGCTCCTGTTCTACCCGGCGGAGCGGCTGCTCAGCCGCTGGACCGACCTGCTCATCACCATCAACGGCGAGGACTACGCCCGCGCGCGCCGCTTTCATGCCGGGCAGGTGGCGCTGGTGGGCGGCGTGGGGGTGGCGCTGGAGCGCTTCCGTGCGCCGGTGGATCGATGCGCCGTGCGCGCCGCGCTGGGGCTTGGGGATTCGGACGCGGTGGTCATCACCGTGGGCGAGCACAGCGCGCGCAAGAATCATGAGACCGTGCTGAGCGCCGTCGCGCCGCTTCCGGGGGTCCACGTGCTGCTGTGCGGCGTGGGCGAGCGCCAGGAGGCGCTGGAGGCGCAGGCGAGGGCGCTGGGCATGGCGGACAGGACGCATTTTCTGGGCTTTCG
>CALVKX010000171.1 GCA_944333375.1 uncultured Eubacteriales bacterium | reverse complement strand
GAGCGAAACGAGCAGAGGGTGCGGGTAGCACCCTCTGTGAAGATTGAGCGACCGGGGAAAGCCGGGCGATACGAATTCAGCTCAGAGGGCCTGCGGGCCCTCCGAACCTCCCGAAAGGGTTTTTGACAGTCTGGCGGGAGGGGGAGACCCCTCCCGTTTTTTTTCGGTTGCCTTCCCGGCGGAGCTGTGCTACACTGAGCGCAACGCTATCCGGCAGGGAGGCTTTTTTTGTGGAACGGGACCTGACCCGCGGCGACATCCGCAAGGGCATCCTTCTTTTCAGCGCTCCGCTGATCGCGGGGAACCTGCTTCAGCAGCTTTACAACATCGTGGATACCTGGGTGGTGGGCCGCTTTTTGGGCAGCGTGGCCCTGGGGGCGGTGGGGAGCGCCTTTTCGCTCATGACGCTCATCACCAGCCTCCTCACGGGCCTTTGTATGGGCGCGGGGGTGGTGATGAGCCGCTTCTACGGCCAGGGGGACCGCGAGGGCTACCGGCGCGCGATGGGCAACGCCTTTGCGGGAATCGCGCTGGCGGCGCTGGCGCTGGAGGCGGCGGCGTTCGGGCTGCTGGAAAGCGTGCTGGGCTGGATGCGCGTGCCTGCCGAGGCGGTGGGGGACCTGCGCGGGTATCTGAGCGTCGTGTTCTGGGGTATCGCCTTTACGTTCCTCTACAACTTCTTCGCCACCGCCCTGCGCAGCGTGGGCAATTCCGCGGCGGCGCTGTGGTTTCTTCTGTGCGCCACGCTGATGAACATCGCCCTGGACCTGTGGTTTGTCACGGGCCTCGGCTGGGGCGTGGAGGGCGCGGCGCTTGCTACGGTGATCGCTCAGGCTGCGAGCGCCGTTGGTATCGCCGTCTACTGCCTGTGCCGCATGGGCAGCCTGCGGCCCGGGCTGAGGCACCTGAGGCCCGACAGAAGGCTGCTTGGGCGCATCGCGGCGGTGTCATCGCTCACGGGCGCGCAGCAGTCCATCATGAACTTCGGCATCCTCATGATCCAAAGCCTGGTCAACAGCTTCGGCGTGGAGGTCATGGCCGCCTTTGCCGCGGGCGTCAAGATCGACGCCTTCGCCTACGCACCCGCGCAGGACTTCGCCAACGGCTTTGCTACCTTTGTGGCGCAGAACGCGGGAGCGGGCCGGGCCGACCGGGTGCGGCGGGGCCTGAGGGACGCGGCGGCGATGTCGCTGGGCTTTTGCGCCGTGGTGTCGGCGCTGGTGGGCATCCTTGCCGTCCCGCTGCTTGGCATCTTCATCGACCCGTCGCAAAGCGCAGTTATGGCGGCGGGCGTGCGGTATCTGCGCACGGAGGGCCTGTGCTATGTGGGAATCGGCCTGCTGTTTTTGCTCTATGCGACCTACCGCGGGCTGGAACATGCGGGCATGAGCGTGGTGCTGACGGTGATCTCTTTGGGACTGCGTGTCGCGCTGGCCTACGCGCTCTCCCCGGTGTGGGGGCTGGACGCCGTGTGGTGGGCCATTCCCATCGGCTGGGCCGTTGCGGACGCGGTGGGGCTGTGGGGCCTGAGGCGCGCCCTGGGCGCTAAGGAGGCGCTAAAAACGCCGGGGCAATGGGGATAAGCGACAGGAGCATTTCTTTTTCGTACGCGATATGATATAA
Organism: uncultured Eubacteriales bacterium; assembly: GCA_944333375.1. The sequence continues at coordinate 3,063 of CALVKX010000171.1, read as the reverse complement.
TAATAGCCTGCGAATGTAAGCGCCGTTGCTTGCACGGGTTGGAAAGTACGGAGGATGGAGTATGCGAATCCTTGTGGTTGGGGATGGCAAGGTCGGCCATACGCTGGCGGAACACCTTGCGCGGGAAGGACACGATGTGGTGATTGTGGACCGCAGCGAGGAGGTGCTCCAGCGCAGCGAGGACACCCTGGACGTGCTGTGCGTGCGGGGCAACGGGGCCAATGCGGCCACGCTGGTAGACGCGGGCGCGGACAAGGCGGACATCATCATCGCCGCCACGGCCAGCGATGAGACCAATATGCTGTGCTGCCTGGTGGCCAAGAAGCTGGGAACGAAATATTCCATCGCCCGCATCCGCGACCCGGAATACAACCAGAGCCTGACGCTTTTGCAGCGGGAGATGGGCATCGACATGCCCGTCAACCCCGAGCGCGCCACCGCGCTGGAAATCAGCCGCCTGCTGCGCTTTCCCTTTGCGAGCAACATCGAATCCTTTGCCAAGGGCCGGGTGGAGATGGTGGAGTTTCGCGCGCAGGAGCATGACGTGGTGGTGGGCCATGCGCTTAAAGACCTTCCGCGCAAATTCAACGGCCTGCCCCAGGTGCTTTATGCCGCGGTGGAGCGCGAGGGAAACGTGGTGATTCCCAACGGCGATTTTGTCATCCGCACCGGCGACCGCGTGCATGTCGCCGCCGATATGGTGACCATCACCGCCTACTTCCGCTATCTGGGTAAAAATTCGCTGCGTGTGAAAAATGTGATGCTGCTGGGCGGCGGGCGTATCAGCTACTACCTGGCCAAGATGATCATCCCCATGGGCATCCATGTATCCATGATTGAAATCAACGAAAAAAAGGCCAATGACCTCAGCGAATCCCTGCCTGACGTCAATGTGATCTATGGAGACGGCACGGATCAGGACCTGCTGGAGCAGGAGGGGCTGAAGCAGATGGACGCTTTCGTGGCCCTGTGCGACCGCGACGAGGAAAACCTGATGACCGGCCTTTTCGCCGTCAAGGAGGGCGTGCCCAAGGTCATTGTGAAGAACAACCGCGTGGCTTATGCCGATATCATCAGCGCCATGGGTCTGGACAGCATCGTCAGTCCCAAGGCCATCACCTGCGCCAACATCCTGCGCTATGTACGCGGCAGAAACAATGCTTACGGCACAAAGCTGGAGCGCCTTTACCGTCTGGTCAACGGCAAGGCGGAAGCGCTCGAATTCATTCCCAAGGGCACGGACCCCTATATCGGCATCCCGCTGCGCAAGCTCAACATCCGTCCCGGCACGCTCGTGGCAGTAATCGTCAGGCAGGGCAAGGTCATCGTGCCCTTTGGCAACGACCATATTGAAGCAGGTGACCGCGTGGTGATTATCGCCTGCGAAAGCGGCATCAGCGACTTGAATGAGGTCATTCGCAAATGAATAAACGACTGGTCATGAGACTGCTGGGCGCGATTCTGCTGATCGAGTCGCTGGCGATGGCGCCTTCGCTGGTCATTGCGCTGCTCTACGGCGATGGCGACGCGGCTGCGCTGGCGTATACCATGGCGATTCTGGTCGCGCTGGGCTTTCCCGCCTGGCGGTTTGCCCGCCCGAGGGAGCAGAATCTGCGTGCGCGCGAGGGCTTTCTGGTAGTGGCCCTCTCCTGGGTGCTCCTCAGCGCCTTTGGCGCGTTGCCCTTTGTGCTCTCCGGCCTGATTCCCGATTATATCGACGCCTTTTTTGAGGCGGTTTCCGGCTTTACCACCACGGGCGCCACGGTGCTTGGCGACTTTGACGGGCTGCCCCGGGGCGTGATGTTCTGGCGCAGCTTCACCCACTGGATCGGCGGCATGGGGGTGCTGGTGCTGACCCTGGCGCTGCTGCCGCAGATGACGGGGCGTTCCTCGCATCTGGTGCGCGCGGAAAGCCCCGGCCCCAGCCTGAGCAAGATCGTGCCCAAGATGGGCGACACCGCCAAGATCCTCTACATGATCTACGGCGTTTTGACCGTAATCGAGCTGGCGGCGCTGATCATTGCGGGCATGTCGCCCTACGACGCTGCCATTCATGCCATGGGCACGGCGGGTACGGGTGGCTTCAGCAATTACGGCAGCAGCATCGGCGCGTTTGACAGCGCCGCGATCGACGGGATCATCACCTTTTTCATGGTGCTGTTCGGCATCAACTTCGCACTGTTCTACCGCATCATGGTGGGAGGCTGGCGCGACGCGCTCCGCAGCGAGGAGCTGCACTGGTATCTTGCGCTGTTTGCCGGCTCCACGCTGTTTGTGTCCCTGATGATTCTGCCGGAATATGGCACCTTTTCCAATGCCCTGCGCTACGGCAGCTTTCAGGTGGCCACCATCATGTCCACCACGGGCTACGCTACGGCGGATTTTAACCTGTGGCCCCAGGCGGTCAAGGCGTTGATCGTGGTGCTGATGTTCATTGGCTCATGCGCGGGCTCCACGGCGGGCGGCATCAAGGCGGTACGCATCTGCCTCCTGAGCAAGCTGGCCCGCCGCGAGGTGCGCCGCACGTTTCAGCCGCGCAAGGTGCAGGTGGTGCGCTTTGAGGGAAAGGGCGTGGAGGAAAACCGCCTTACGCAGGTAGCGGTGTTCTTTTTCGTCTATGTGCTGCTGGTGCTGGCGGGCATGTTTTTGGTATCAATGGAAGGCTTGTATGATCTGGAAACCAACTTCACCGCCGCGCTTACCTGCATCAGCAACGTGGGTCCCGGCCTGGGCCATGTGGGGCCGGTCGAGAACTTCGCGGGCTATGGTCCTTTTGCCAAGGTGGTGCTCAGCCTGCTGATGCTGGCCGGCAGACTGGAATTGTTTCCGATCCTGGTGCTGTTCCATCCTTGCGCATGGCGCAAGGGATAAGCCCATTGGGTACGAGAGGCGACCGATCCTCCTTTTCCGGGGAAGTGGTCGCCTTTTTCTGTCACATCTTTGTAAAAATCGCTTGCCGGGCAGCAACTTTATTTTCCAACAGGCTATACTTTCCTTGGGTTTTCATGTACAATAAGCTAGGGTAAATTCGTAACATTTCCATCCTGAAGAGAAAGGAGTGGA
>CALVKX010000170.1 GCA_944333375.1 uncultured Eubacteriales bacterium | reverse complement strand
CTGGAGCAGCTCTACCGGCAACTGGATGAACTGATTCCGGACGGATCGCGCGTGTTCCGACTGCGGGCTGAAAACTACTCCGAGCGCGAGATCGCCCGCAAGCTGGGCATCAAGTCCCAATCCACACTCAACTACCGCATTCGGAAGATGGATGCGTTCATTCGCGCTCACCGGGCAGAGCTGGAGGATCTGCTGCGCTGATTTTCTTAAAAAGTTTCTGACGTCTTCGTTCAAACGCATGGGCTTCTTTCCAAAGGGAGTGAGGGGCGCAAGCAATCATCCTCGGAACGGAGGCAAGAAAGATGGAAACGAAAGTCAACCCCGGTCAGCGCACGGCGATTTCCCCGGAGGCCATCGGCATCCTGCTGGAGATTTCCAGCGTATCGCGTCGTCTGGCCTGTAACCTGGCACAACTGGCTGAAAACGAAGAAAAGGAAGGTGAAAAATGCGATGAGCAAAATGTCCGAACTGGATGCTGCCGTTGTCGAGCTGCGCAAATGCGGCGAGTCCCTTATCACTGTTTCTGAAACGCTGCGGGCGCTGTTCAGCGGCGACGCACCAGGGACGGATGCCGAAGTGCAGGAGCCTGCGAAGAAACCTCAGCCCGACGCCAAACCGCTGACGCTGGAGGAAGTACGCAAGGTGCTGGCCCAGAAGTCCGTCGAGGGGCACACTTCACAGGTCCAGTTCCTGATCCGCAAGTACGGCGCGGACAAGCTCAGTCAGGTAGATCCGGCACACTACGCCGACCTTCTTCATGAAGCGGAGGTGCTCTGATGCCCCCTACCAGGCATGCAGTCCTGTCGGCCTCCTCTTCCCACCGGTGGCTCAATTGCCCGCCCTCGGCCCGGCTGGAGCTGGAATTCGAGGATCGGGAAACCGAGGCCACCGCCGAAGGTACCGCCGCGCACGCGCTGTGTGAGCACAAGCTGCGCCGTGCGCTGAAGCGGCAGTCCCGCAAGCCCATCTCAAAATACGACTGCGACGAGATGGATACCCACACCGACAACTATGTGCAGTTCGTTCTGGAAACCATCGCCGAGGTCAGGCAGTTCTGCCCGGACCCGATCATCAACATTGAGCAGCGGCTGGACTTCAGTTGCTATGTGCCGGACGGTTTCGGAACCGGTGACTGCATCATCATTGCCGACCGGACGCTCCATGTCATCGACTTCAAGTACGGCCAGGGTGTGCTGGTTGAAGCGGAACACAATCCGCAGATGATGCTGTACGCACTGGGCGCTCTCCGGATCTACGACACCCTGTATGACATCGACGAGGTGGCGATGACCATCTACCAGCCACGACGCGAGAACATCAGCACGTGGACGATCTCCGTCGCCGATCTCAAGGCATGGGCAGAAGACGAGCTGGTACCCAGGGCCAAACTGGCCTTCGAGGGCAAGGGCGAGTACCTGCCCGGCCCGTGGTGCACCTTCTGCAAGGCAGCGGTCAAATGCCGTGCCCGCGCCGAGGAAAAGCTGGGGCTTGCCCGGTACGAGTTTGCCAGACCGCCGCTGCTGACCGATGCGGAGATCGAAGAGATTCTGGACAAGCTCGCCGACCTGACCGCCTGGGCCAATGAGATCATGGCCTATGCACAGGACGCCGCGCTCAACCAGGGCAAACAGTGGCGCGGCTGGAAGGTTGTTGAGGGCCGCTCCGTCCGCAAGTATGCCGATGAGCAGGCGGTCGTCGCGGCAGCCAATGCGGCGGGCTATCACGATATCTTCAGAAAATCGCTGCTCCCGCTGACCGAAATGGAAAAGCTCATGGGCAAGCAGGAATTTCAGAGCATTCTGGGCGGGCTGATCGTAAAGCCCGCTGGCAAACCCACGCTGGTGCCCATCACGGACAAGCGTCCCGCAATCACCAGCGCCAACACGGATTTCAAAGACATTCAAGAGGTCGACATCCATGCCGACTAACGCAGTTGATCGCTTGCGATCAACAAGTGTAGCCAGCGCCGCTGCAAGCGGTGATGGCCGATATAGGAGGATAAGTAATTATGGCAAAGCAGAACAACACCAAGGTCGTCACCGGCCTCGTCCGCCTTTCCTACGCCAACGTCTGGGAGCCCAAGTCCATCAACGGCGGCGATCCCAAGTTCAGCTGTTCGATCATCATCCCCAAGACCGATGTGGAAACGGTCAACGCCATCAACGCCGCCATCGACTGCGCCATCAAGGAAGGCGTCGGCAAGTTCGGCGGCAAGATCCCCCCGAAGGGCGCGCTGAAGCTGCCGCTGCGCGATGGCGATACCGAGCGCGACGACGACGCCTATGCAGGCTGCTACTTCGTCAACGCCAACAGCAGGACCGCGCCCCAGATCGTGGACAAGCATGTGCGCCCGATTCTCGACCGCAGCGAAGTGTACTCCGGCGTGTACGCCCACGTTTCCCTGAGCTTCTACGCGTTCAACACCAACGGCAACAAGGGTGTTGCCTGCGGGCTGGGCAACATCCAGAAGGTCAGGGACGGCGAGCCGCTGGGTGGCCGCACCAACGCCTCCGCCGAATTCGAAACCATCGACGACGAGGATTTCCTGGCCTGAGTTCCTTTGATACGGGCGGCGGAGCAATCTGCCGCCCTGTTTGCTATGGGGGTGTTTATGAGAAACCTGTCTATTGACCTGGAAACATACAGCAGCGCCGACATCGGCAAGTCTGGCGTTTACCGATATGCCGAGGCACAGGATTTTGAGATCCTGCTGTTTGGCTACAGCTTTGACGGCCAGCCTGTGCAGGTCGTCGATCTGGCCTGCGGTGAACGGATTCCGGAGGAGGTGCTTTCAGCGCTGGACGACCCCGCCGTCACAAAGTGGGCCTTCAACGCCAGCTTTGAACGAATCTGTCTGTCCCGATACCTTGGACTGCCCTCCGGCACATATCTTGAGCCGGACCAGTGGCGCTGCTCCATGATCTGGTCGGCTTACCTCGGTCTTCCGCTGTCCCTTGCAGGCGTGGGCACTGTGCTCAAGCTGGAAAAGCAGAAGCTGGAAACCGGCAAGGATCTCATCAAGTTCTTCTGCCAGCCCTGCGCGCCGACAAAATCCAATGGTGGCCGCACGCGAAACCGCCCCGGGGACGCGCCCGAAAAATGGGCCATGTTCAAATCCTATAACCTGCGGGACGTGGAGACTGAGATGTCCATTCAGGGAAAGCTGTCCCGCTTTCCGGTGCCTGACTTCGTATGGGACGAGTACCATCTGGATCAGGAGATCAACGACCGCGGCATCCGTCTGGATATGCAGATGGTCGACCACGCCATCCGGATTGACGACCAGTCCTCAGCCGAGCTGGCGCAGAAGATGCAGGCGCTGACGGCTCTGGAAAATCCCAATTCCGTGGCCCAGATGAAAGCCTGGCTGGCAGAGCACGGAATGGAAGTCGAATCTCTGGGCAAAAAGGATATCAAGGCGCTGCTCAAGGATGCGCCGCCGGACCTGGCCGAAGCGCTGCTTCTTCGGCAGCAGCTGGCCAAGAGCTCCGTGCGCAAGTACCAGGCGATGCAGAACTGCGTCTGCAAGGATGGCCGGGCACATGGCATGTTCATGTTCTATGGAGCCAATCGTACCGGTCGGTTCTCCGGCAGGCTGATCCAGCTGCAAAATCTCCCGCAGAACCACATGGAGGATCTGGAGCAGGCCCGCGAGCTCGTGCGAAGCGGTGACTATGCCGCACTGCAGGCCCTGTATGATTCCGTGCCGGATGTGCTGTCGGAGCTGATCCGGACGGCGTTTGTCCCCTATGAAGGCGGCAAGTTCATCGTCGCAGACTTCAGCGCGATTGAGGCCCGCGTCATCGCCTGGATGGCCGGTGAACAGTGGCGGCTGGATGTGTTCCATGACGGCGGCGACATCTACTGCGCCAGTGCCAGCCAGATGTTCGGTGTACCGGTCGTAAAACATGGTATAAACGGACATCTCCGCCAAAAAGGGAAGATTGCCGAATTGGCATTGGGCTACGGCGGCTCCGTCGGTGCGCTCAAGGCCATGGGCGCGCTGGAGATGGGGCTTCAGGAGGAGGATCTCAAGCCCCTGGTGGATGCCTGGCGTGACGCCAATCCGAACATCACGCAGCTGTGGTGGGACGTGGACGAGGCGGTGAAGAAAACCGTATCCCTGAAGGTGCCCACCGGGACACACGGGATCCGGTTCGTGTACGAGAGCGGTTTCCTGTTCATCTGCCTCCCCTCGGGCAGACGTCTGGCCTATGTCAAACCCCGCATCGGCGAGAACAGGTTTGGCGGCGAGTCGGTCACCTACGAGGGCATTGGCGGAACGAAGAAATGGGAGCGGCTCGAAAGCTACGGCCCCAAATTTGTCGAGAACATCGTGCAGGGCCTGAGCCGGGATATCCTGTGCCATGCGATGAAGACCCTCCGCTGCTACGGCATCGTGGCGCATGTCCATGATGAAATCATCATCGAGACGGACCCGAAGGTTTCCCTTGAGGCCATCTGTAAGCAGATGGGCAGAACGCCCCCATGGGCCAAGGGGCTGGTCCTTCGCGCGGATGGCTACGAGACACAGTTCTACAAAAAAGACTGATAAATCCCGGAAAAATGACTTGCTATTTGGGCCGAACAGAGCGTATATGTCACTACCCCAAGCACGAAAGGAGTCGAAATCCATGACCTGCAAGGAGATTCTGAAGCTGCCCGAAGGCGCGCATCTGGCGACGGTCAACACG
>CALVKX010000169.1 GCA_944333375.1 uncultured Eubacteriales bacterium | reverse complement strand
CAGTTGCCCAGCATCTCAAAGAAGGTGAGGTGGCTGAAGTCGCCCACATCGTCGATATCGCCGGTGCGCACGCACTTCTGCACGTCCGTCAGGCGGTTGCCGGCGGGGTGCTTCGCGCCCATCAGGTAGGGCACCAGCGGGTGCATGCCTGCGGTGGTGAACAGCACCGTGGGGTCGTTTTCGGGAATCACCGACGCGCTGGAGATCACGGCATGGCCGTGATCCTTGAAAAACTTCAGAAACATCGAGCGCAGCTCGGAGGAGTTATAGCTCTTCATCAGTGGTCTCTCCTTCACATGAAATGCGGTGGCGCTTGTATCGCAAAGCCGCCAAAGCGGCATACCTACAGGCTTTCACAATTATAGAGGAAAGACCAGGTGGTGTCAATAAGCGCCACGGATGGAATTTGAGCGGGGAAGAAAGGTTGTTGAAGTGTCCGGGCCGTGGTAATATAAGTATGCGTCGCCAGATCGCGGGTCCTGATGCCAGATGAGCGGGATCGCGCGGCTTTGGGGGGCGGCTCAAATATGCTGACAGGGGCGGAAAAGATGAACGAACAGTATGAAGAATACCAGCGTTGGCTCAAATGTGCCACGGCGGACGCGGAGCTCTTGGACGAATTAAAGGCCATGGACGGCGCGGCGGTGGAGGACGCGTTTTACCGAAACCTCTCCTTCGGCACCGGAGGGCTGCGCGGGGTGATCGGTGCGGGCACCAACCGCATGAACGTCTATACCGTGGCGAAGGCGTCGCAGGGGCTGGCGAACTACGTCCTGAAAACCACCGCGCCTTCGGAAAGAAGGATCGCGGTGTCCTTTGACAGCCGGATCAAGTCGGAACTGTTTGCCCGGGTGGCGTGCCGTGTTTTTTCTGCAAACGGCATCCATGCCTGTCTCTTTTCGCAGCTCATGCCCACCCCGTGCCTGAGCTACGCAACCCGCGCCCTGCGCTGCGCCGCGGGCGTGATGGTCACCGCCAGCCACAACCCCTGCAAATACAACGGCTATAAGGTATACGGCGCGGACGGCTGCCAGATCACCACCGAGATGGCCTCCGCCGTTCTCAGGGAAATCGAGAAGCTGGATATCTTTGCGCACGTGCGTCAGATCCCCTATGAGGAAGGCCGGGCGCGCGGGCTCATCAGCGCGATTCCCGAAGCGGTAATCACCGATTACATCGAAGCGGTCAAGCGGCAGTCCGTGCTGGGTGGCCAGGCCGTGGACCGGGACGCGCGGATCGTCTATTCGCCTTTGAATGGCACGGGGCGGATGCCCGTGCTGCGCGCCTTGAGGGAAAGCGGCTTTTCCAACATCACCGTGGTTGCCGAGCAGGAGAAGCCCGACGGCCGCTTCCCCACCTGTCCCTATCCCAACCCCGAGGTCCGGGAGGCAATGTCCCTGGGGATCGAATACGCCACCCGCCTGAGCGCCGATCTGCTGCTTGCGACTGACCCCGACTGCGACCGGGTCGGCATCGCGGTGCGCGATGCCCGGGGCGGCTACACGCTGCTCAGCGGCAACGAAACCGGCGTCCTGCTGCTCGACTTCCTCTGCGCCCGGCGGCTTGCCAACGGCACCATGCCCCCGCATCCCGTCATGGTCAAGACCATCGTGACCACCGACATGGCCCAGCGCGTGGCATCGCACTATGGCGTGGAGACGGTCAACGTGCTCACGGGCTTTAAGTTCATCGGGGAGCAGATCGGGCTTTTGGAAAAGGCGGGGCGCGAGGCGGACTATCTCTTCGGCATGGAGGAAAGCTACGGCTACCTGTCCGGCGGGTATGTGCGCGACAAGGACGCGGTGAATGCCTCGCTGCTGATCTGTGAGATGTTCGCATGGTACAAAAGCAAGGGCGTTTCGCTTCTGGAGCGGCTGGAGGCGCTGTACCGGGAGTACGGCTATTGCCTCAACACGCTGCACAGCTACGCCTTTGAAGGCGCGGCTGGGTTTGAAAGGATGCAGGGCATCATGGCCCGCCTGCGAAAGGGCCTGTCCTCCCTGGGGCCCAGGGCCGTGCTCAGGTGCGTTGACTATGCCCAGGGCGTCGGCGGGCTGCCCCGCTCCGACGTGCTGAAGTTCTTCCTCAGCGATGACTGCTCGGTGGTGGTCCGGCCCTCGGGGACCGAGCCCAAGCTCAAGGCTTATATCACCGTAACCGCAAAAACCCGCGACCTGGCAAAGCCCGTCGAAAAAGAGATCTCGGATGCGCTGGAAAGCCTCTTTGAGGCATGACCCCGCCAACCGCAAAGACATTGACTGACGGCATCCCCCGGCGGAAAGGAGCGCCCGCGGGGATGCCGTCCCTTTTGTCTTCACTCGCCCCGGCCGTCGGGCAGGGGAAAGGTGAGCGTCACCACCGCCCCGTCGTCGTTGCAGATGGCCATGTGCATGGTGCCGTTGCTGTAATAGTGCAGGCGCAGGAAGGTGTTGACCAGGCCGATATGGCCGTTGCTGGTGTCGATGGTCAGCTTGTTGGTCTCCACCTCGTCGATCTGCCGGCGCAGGCGCGCAAGCATCTCCCGGGAAAAGCCGTTGCCGTTGTCGCGAATCTCCAGGGTGAACTTTTGATCGCAGATATGCCCGATGATCCAGAGCTTCCGAAGCGCATTGCTGCCGTTAAAGCCGTGGTTGAGGGCATTTTCAACCAGCGGCTGGAGGGTGAGCTTGGGCACGGTGAGCCCGCTGAGATCCCTGGGCACATCGATGGTGAATTCGAGGTTTTCCTCATAGCGCGCCTTGGAAAGCATCAGATAATAGCGCACGTTCTCCAATTCCTCGGCCATGGTGGCCGTGCGGGAGCGGGTATCGGTGGCATAGCGCAGCATCTGGGCGAACTGATCGCAGATTTCGATGACGTCGTAATTGCCGCTCTCCATGGATTTCGCGCTGATGATGTTGAGGGTGTTGTAGACGAAGTGCGGGTTGATCTGCGTTTGCAGGGCGCTCAGCCGGGCCTGAAGCGTGCCCTCGCGCATGGCGATCTCGTTGCGGGTGCTCTCGCGCTGCTTGAGCATGAGATCGTTGAACGTCAATTCCAGCTCGTGAATCTCCGGGTCGCCGGTGGAGGTGACGGTCGTGGACAGCGCCTGACGGATGCGGCTTTCGTCGCCCGGGGCGCTTTCGATGGGCGAGAGCTGCACCTTGCGCGTCAGCTTGCGGATGGACTGCGTCAGCCGCATGGAAACCAGGGCGATCAGAAGAAGCGTGGGCACGATGATGAGGATGGCGGTTCGCACGATGGTCTGGATGATGCGCGAGATGCTGGCCTCGATGACGGCGCTGTCCTGCGCCACAAAGAGGCTGAGGTTGAGCCATTCCACGCGGGTGTGCATCACCGACTGGTTCACGCCGGCGCTTGGATCGCTCCAGCGGATGATCTCGCCCTGGGGCATGTCCGCGGGATAGGCGGGCGGCTCGTCGGCGGTGGAATAGAGGATGGCCCCGTCGTCAAAGCGGACCTGAACGTCCACCCCCTCCTGATCGGCGATGGCCATGATGGCCTCCAGCTCGCTGAACTCGTTGCTGACCTCCAGATACCCCAGCGGGTTGCCGTGGTAGACAGCCGCCCGCGCGATGCCGTACACCGGCATGTCGCGCCTGACGGAGAGGAAGTCCGGGTGCGAGGTCAGAATATGCCGCTGGGTCGGCGCGTGATCGACCCCGGCCAGCCACGGCAGCGCACAGATGACCTCCCTGGCCCGCTCGGTTCCGCTGACCAGGTAATCGTCCTTTTCAAATCGGCTGGTGACAAAGCTGCCGGCGGTGGTGTAGAAGCTCACGCGATAGAAGTTTTCCACCAGCGGCGAACGGTAGAGCTGCTGGAGCACGGTGTTTCGCGCGGCCGTGGCCATCTTCTGGTCCTCGCTGTCGTCGCGGACGAACTGATTGAGCGCCGCCATGAAGGAGGCGTTGTCCAGCAGCTCCTCAAGCACCAGGTCCATCAGGCTGAGCTGCTGGTCCAGCGCCTCGGAAACGGTATGGCTGATGCTGTCAAACTGCAGCTTGGACAGGTCGGAAAAGCTGTCGATGTTGAGCTGCGTTGAATAGGAGGAAAGGATGGCAACCGCCGCCACCATCATGGCGGAAAACAGGAGCATCATCTTGAGATTGAGTTTCATGGACGCACCGCCTGCTGCAAGGATGTGCGTCCATTATAGCACACTTGCCCCGGTGGGCAAAAGAACGCATGGCGCCGGCGGCGGGTTTGTGCGGTATTCTACCCGCGCTTGTGCTGGATTTTGCTATTTAGGGCAACGAAGGTGGATTTTTGCATGGTGCGTTTGGAATCTTGTTGTGCCGCGCGGATAAGGGACGTTTATAATGTACTTGAAAAAGGGCGGGACGATCCCCTGGAAAAAACGATCATACATCAACGAGGAGGCATTGCCCAATGAAAGTATCTATCAAATGGTTGAGTCTGGTTCTGGTCCTGTTGCTGTGTATGTCCGGCTCGGCGCTGGCTTATACCGACAGGAACCTGGAAGCGCCCAGGGCCGACGGCGTGGTGATTGACGGCGATCTGAGCGATTGGGACCTGAGCCGCTGCCTGACGATTGACAGCGAAAGCCAGATCATCGACCAGATTGAGCACTGGGACGGCGCCGAGGACTGCTCCATGGAGATCTACGCCATGTGGGACGAGGAAAACCTCTACATCGGCGCCCGCGTCAAGGACGATACCCCTTTGTCTATC
>CALVKX010000168.1 GCA_944333375.1 uncultured Eubacteriales bacterium | reverse complement strand
GCCAGCGCCCGCCGCGACGATTGAGGTTGCGGGTCTGTGGCCCTCCGAACCTCCCGAAAGGGTTTTTTGACAGTCTGAAAACGCGCGGCGCGTTTCCTTTTTTTCAGCGCGAATTCGCATGATGCGCCTCATGCCATCTGGCAAAGTAGCGGTGTCTGAGGGTGCTCACATTGTGGGTCATGCTCAGCTTGCCGTGCAGCATCTGGTTGTCGTGCGTGAACACGTGAACCGCCAGGAGCAGCCAGAACAGGATATAGATCAGCAAGAGCGCGGCGCAGGCCAGCAGCAGCCCAAAGTTGATCCCACCGCTGCTTGCTCCCAGGGTCAGCGCCAGCAGCACATAGGCGGGCGTGGGCATGACCACGAGATAGAGCACGGTGTAGCGGACCACGCACTGCCACAGCTTGGGCCGGCTGCCGTCGCGGCGGTCCACCAGGCGCAGGTGCAGCAGCGCCTTGCCCACCGTCCGTCCCCCGGCGAGCCATTCGCCGATCATGAAGTATCCCACGACGCCCGTCGCATAGCAGCCGAACATCCATTGCGCCATCGCCCGGGCGCCCTGGTCCTGAGGCATGGCGGCGGGCAGCTTCCACACCAAAATGCCCAGCAGCACCAGCATCAGCGCAAAATCGATCAGCGCCGCGAAGCAGCGCCGCGTAACGCTTACCTGCTCGCCCTTGCGGTAGGCGCGCGCGTCCATCTGCTCGCGCGAAGGCAGGACGCGCATGGCCAGCGGCGCCAGCGTATAGCCCAGCAGCCCGCCCAGGGTGTTGGTAATCAAATCGTCCACATCCGCCAGCCGGTAGGGCCGGGAATAATAGCCATAGAGGCCCGAAAGCTGGGTGAGCTCAAAAAACAGGCTCAGCAGGAAGGAGAGCAGCAGCGTTTTCTTCCTGCTACAGCCGAAGTAGTAGCGCAGATAGATCCCCAGCGGCACAAACAGGGCCACGTTGGCGGCGATCTGGAACGCGTCCCGGTTCCACAGAAGGCGATACCAGGTGGAGGGCTCGGTCAGGGTCACGTCCGCGTTTTTAAACAGCTCCGCCACCTCCCGCAGCGGAACGAGCTGCACCCAGGCGGAGGTGAGCTCATCTACCGTCTTAACATCGGGCAGCGGCAGAATGACCAGAAAATACGCGCACATGAGATACAGCACGAAAGAATAGACGACGGCCGTCCGAATGAGCAGAATGGCCCCGTACCTTCGGTACTGCATCAGCATATAGGGCAGCGTGAACGCCAGCGCCACGAAAGGGAACAGTACCAGCGCGGATTTGACCGGCTCGATGTACTGGCTCACGGAAAACCTCACATTTCAAATCTGGGGAGCTCTGCGCTCAAGCGCCCGTATGCCTCGGTCAGCCGGTCGCACCAGGCGTCGAAAGCCGGGTCGGGGCGCTGGCAGTCAGGGTGCGCGTAGATGTAGGCGACGGCCTCCCGCGCGCCCTGGTCAAAGCGCTTTTCTGCCCGAAACTGCGGCACGGCGCGCCTGATCTTGGCGTTGTCAAACAAAACCGTGTTGCTCTTGTCGCCCAGAAGCGAGCCCCGGTAGCTTTCGCACAGGGCGCCGAGGGTTTCGCTGGCGATGTGCACAAGCCGCGCCTTCACCCCCAGCGCCGCGGCGACGGTTTCGTAGATCTGGTTCCAGGTCAGGCTTTCGTCCCCCGTGATGTGAAAGACCTCGCCCAGCGCGTGGACATTGCCCATCAGCCCTTCAAAGGCCACCGCAAAGTCATCGCTGTGGGTCAGGGTCCACAGCGTCAGCCCGTCGCCCGGCACGATGACCGCGCGGCCCTGACGCATGCGCTCCAGTACCTGGAAGCTGCCGTTTGCCCCGTGCAGCGCCACGGGCACGCTGCGCCGGCAGTAGGTATGGCTGGGGCGCACGATGGTCACGGGAAAGCCTTCCTCGCGATAGGCCCGGACGAGACGATCCTCGCAGGCGGCCTTGAGGCGGCTGTACTCCCAATAGGGGTTGCAAAGCGGCGTGCCCTCGGTAATCCAGGGAGAGGACAGCGGCTTTTGATACGCCGACGCCGAGCTGATGAACATGTACTGGCCCGTGCGGCCGGAAAACAGGCGGATGTCGCGCTCCACATCCTCCGGCGTATAGGCGATGAAATCCGCCACCACGTCGAAGGCGCGCCCCTTCAGCGCCGCGCGCACCTCCTCCTCGTTTCGCATATCCGCGCGCACCGTTTCCACGCCCTGCGGCGCCTGCGTGCTGCCGCGGTTGAGCAGCGTGAGCTCCCACCCACGGCGTGCGCACAGCGAGGAAATGGACGTGCTGATGGTCCCCGTACCGCCGATAAACAAAGCCTTCATTCGTATAACCCTCCCTGCATCCATGCTGCTTTACCATGGTAACACAGCGCGGCCACGTTTGCAAGGCGGCTTGCATTTCCGCGCGCTACAGGCTATAATTTTTAGGAATGTTGATTACCGCCGAGGAGGCCGTGTGCGCGCATGGAGCTGTTTGACCGAAACCTGCCTTTTTTCAAGGGAAATCTGCACTGTCACACCACCGTGAGCGACGGGGTGCTCACGCCGGAGGAGGTCGTTTCGCTGTATCGGGATATGGGCTACGACTTCCTGGCCCTGACCGATCACCGGGCGCTGTCCTCGCCCACCCATCTGGAGGGCGACATGCTGCTGCTCAGCGGCATGGAGATGGACTATACGCTGCCGGGAGAGGTGCTTCATCTGGTCGGCATCGGCATGGACGCGCGCATGGAGCGCCGCGGTCTCCCCGGCGGCCCGCAGCAGTGCATCGACCTCTACCGCCGCTTTGGCGGGCGCGCCATCGTGGCGCATCCGGCCTGGTCGCTCAACACGGTAGATACGCTGACGGCGCTGAGAAACGTGACCGCCGCGGAAATCTACAACAGCGTTTCCACCTATCCCTGGAACGGCGACCGCGCGGATTCCTCCAATGTGCTGGATGCGGCGGCGGCGCACGGCGCGCTGTACCGCTTCGTGGCCTCCGACGACTCCCACCGCTATCAGGGGGAGGCGGGCCGTTCCTTCACCATGATTCAGGCCGAGGAGCTCAGCCAGGAAAGCCTCTTTGCGGCGCTGGACAGCGGGCGGTTTTATGCCTCCCAGGGCCCGCGCTTTGAACAGATCTCTGTGGAGAAGGACCGCATCGACATCCTCTGTTCGCCCGTGGAGACGATCATCTTTTACTCCAACCTCATCTGGACCCCCAACCGCTGCCAGGTGGGCCATGATCTGGTCTTTGCCAGCTATGATCTCACCCGCAACCGCGGGGAGCGCCATGTGCGCATCCAGCTCATCGACGCCCGGGGCCGCAGCGCCTGGTCCAATCCCATCGTGCTTCATCCCTCATCCCTTTGAACACAGGCCCTTAATCCCCCATCTCACCCATTGCCAAGGAGGTACTTATGCGCGAAGTGACCCTGGACCTGTCCCCCTTTGAGGAAAAAATCTCCCTGCACCGCTACCTCAAGGAGGCGCTGGACTTTCCTTTCTACTACGGCGCCAACCTCGACGCCCTGCACGACGAGCTGGCCAGCCAGCGCGACACCCTGCGCATCACCGTGCGCTATTCCAAATCGCCCCGGGGCAAGATGATCGACTATCTGCCCAAGCTGCTGCGCGTATTTGAGGACGCGGCGCGGGAGAACTATCATCTGGAAATCACCTATCAGGAGCAGTCCTGAAGCGCCGTCCGCCCCGTCCTGTCCGCGCCCCGTTCCCGCGTGCGCCTCTGCCGCGGGACGGGGCGCTTTCCTTTTATGTCCGGGCCTGCTGGCGGTCGATGAGCAACAGGACCAAAGCGCTCATATCGTCCCGCGGCACGCCTCCGCCCGCCAGCAGGGCGTTGCGGATCAGGGCGTCGGCCATGCGCTGGGGCTGGATATAGAGGCTCTGCGCGAGGGCCTCCTTGAGCGCCTCGTCGCTCTCAAAGACATCGGCTACGCCGTCGCTCATCATCACCAGGATATCGCCGCTGTGCAGGCGATACTGCTGGGAGGTCGCCGCCGCCTCCTCCACGATGCCCAGGGGCAGGGACGCCCCCTCCATCTTTTTCATATGGCTGCCGCGCACCACCCAGGTGGCGCACGCCCCCAGCTTTTCGGAATACACCTCGCCCGTCCATAGATCCACGTCCGCCAGATCGACGGTGGAGAAGCGCTCCTCCTCCTGCGCGCCCAGCATGATCCCGTTGACCGCCGTGATCGCCTGACGGCGCGTATAGCCCGCTTCCAGGAGCAGTGTGAGCAGCTCCAGCGTCTTTTCGCTCTGCTGATGCGCCTGCTCGCCGTGCCCCATGCCGTCCAGCAGCATCAGCAAAAGCCGCCCACCCTCGCACCGCTTGGCCGAGCAGGCGTCGCCGCAGACCTCGGCGCCCTCGCACCGCCCGCCCGCGCAGACCGACGCCATGCCCACCGACGCGCTGTAGAGCGGGATCTCCTCCAGCTCGACGCGCCCGCGCTGGGCGCGCGTGATGGAAAGCGGCAGGTCTTCCTGCGTGGCCAGGTAGCGAAGCAGCCCCTCCAGAGGCTTTTGCATGGGCAGCATGCCGTCGGTCTCCAGCGCGGCCTGCAGATGCCCGTCCACGCGCCGCGCATAGCAAAGCCGCGCCGGGACGTCCAGCTCCTCCAACGCCAGGGTCAGGATATGAGCGGCTTTGAGGTCGTTGAGGCTCTCGCCCCCGGCCATCATGCCCAGCTC
>CALVKX010000167.1 GCA_944333375.1 uncultured Eubacteriales bacterium | reverse complement strand
GAAGATGATGATGGAGTAGGGCACGTCGATTTCGGGAATCGCGCCCGAACCGATGACGTCAAAGCCGAGGTTGCCCTTGGCGGCGTCGCCGAAAAGGTTGGGGAAGGTCGCGCCGCCGCTTCGCAGCATGGCCGCGCCGCGGCAGATGTACATGGTGCCCAGCGTGGCGATAAAGGCCGGCACATTGACCTTGGCAATGAGAAAGCCTGCCACGAGGCCGATGATGATGGCCACGGCGAACACGATGACCAGAATCATGGGAACGTTGGGGTAGATGGTCCCAGCGATCCACGGCAGGCGAATGCCCTCGATCATGAGTCCGCCGGCGATCATGCCCGAAAGGCCGGCTACGGCGCCCACGGAGAGGTCGATGCCGCCCGTGACGATGACCAGCGTCATGCCCAGCGCGAGCAGTCCGTAGATGGAGGAGTGCTTCACCATGAGCACGATGCTGCTCCACTGCGTGAAGTTGGGCGCCTTAAAGCTGAAGAAGATCAGCAGAATCAGCAGGGCAATGAACGTCCTGCCCTTGAGAAGCAGCATTCCAAGGGACGTGCCCCCCGTCAGCTTGTTGGAAATTTGTCGGCTCATACCGCAGCTCTCCCTTCCGTTGTAGTGGATTTCCCCGTGTGCAGGTTGGCGGCGGAAGCCTTCACGAGCGCGTCCTCGGTGATGGCCTCGCCGGTGAGGTCGGCGGTAATCATCCCGTTGCTCATGACCAGCACGCGGTCGCACACGGAGATGATCTCCTTGAGCTCGCTGCCCACGAAGATCACCCCGTTTCCCTGAGCGGCAAACCTGCGCATGAGGATGAAAATATCCGTTTTTGCGCCCACGTCGATGCCGCGGGAGGGTTCGTCCATCATGAAGATTCTGGCATTGGCCATCACGCACTTCCCGATGACCACCTTCTGCTGGTTGCCGCCCGAAAGGCTGGTGATGAGGTGCCTGACGTCCGCAACCTTCACCTGCATATCCGCCACGGTCTTTTTCACCGCCTCGCGGCAGCGCCTCCTGTCAATCATGCCGTTGCGCGTAAAATGACCGATGCTGGTGAGGAGCAGGTTGTCGGAGATGGACATGGTCTGCACCAGGCCGTCCTTTTGACGGTCCTCGGGTACGAGCACCATGCCGCGGGCGATCTGGTCGGTCACATTGGGCCGGGTGATCGTCTCCTCACCGATGACGATGGTGCCGGTGGCTTCCGCGTGCAGGCCCATCAGGCTTTCCACCAGCTCGGTCCGGCCCGCGCCCATCAGCCCGTAGATGCCCAGCACCTCGCCCTGATTGAGCGTAAAGCTCACGTGGTCCACCGTGTAGCCGCCGCCCAGCCTCGGCAGGCAGTAGTCTTTCACCTGCATGATTTCCCTGCGCTCGCCGGCATAGGGAACCTTTTCGATGGTCAGGTTGGCGTGCCCCACCATCTTTTCCACAATCCAGCTCACCGAAATATCCTTCACTTCGGCGTTGGCCACCCAGCGCCCATCCCGCAGGATGGTCACGTAGTCGCCGACGCGGATGA
The DNA here is from genome assembly GCA_944333375.1 of uncultured Eubacteriales bacterium. The sequence goes on along the minus strand of CALVKX010000167.1, from coordinate 3,208 downwards.
TCTCCTCCAGCCGGTGGGAAATGTAGATGATGGCGATGCCGCGCTTTTTGAGATCCTCGATCAGCTCAAAGAGCACCTCCACCTCGGCGTTGGACAGGGAGGAGGTCGGTTCATCCATGATGAGCACCTTCAGCTGGTCGTGCAGCATGGTCTTGGCGATTTCCACAATCTGCTGCTGTCCCACGCGCAGGTTGAGCATCAGATCGCCGGGATCAATGCCGGGCTGAAGCTGGTCAAGGATGTTTGCGGCCCGGCGCACCTGCTCGCGGCGGTCGATCATGCCGTGCCGTTTGAGCTCCTTGCCGGCAAACATGTTGTCCACGACCTTCATTTCGGGAAACAGGTTGAGCTCCTGATGGATGATGCCCACGCCCGCCGCGCTGGCGTCGCGGGTGTTTTGAAAGTGCACCTCTTTGCCGTCCAGAAGCACCTTGCCCCCGGTGGGCTTTTCAATGCCGGCGAGAATCTTCATCAGCGTGCTCTTGCCCGCGCCGTTCTCGCCGATGAGGACGTTGACCTTGCCGGGGTAGATGTCAAAATTCACCTCGTTGAGCGCCAGCGTGCCGGGATAGCGCTTGGAGATGCCGACGGCCTGCATGACAGGCTGCATATACTCAACCTCCCGTCACATTCATCTCTACAGGGATGATGACATAGTTTTCAAAACCCGCCGCCGTCATGGAGATGCATCCATAGAGCGACAGCTCGCATCCCACCAGATCCTGGGGAGCGTAGGCGGCATAGATGCTTTCCTTGACCTTGTTGTTGAAGGCGGTGGTCAGATCGGCAAACTCCACCTGGTTGGCGAAATCATCCAGCTTGAGAAACGCCACCCCGTCCCGGATCGCGTTTTTGATTCCGGAGGAAAAGACTTTGCCAAAGTGCAGCATGCAGTCCGCCTGGCCGTCATAGGGCGCAAGGTCCAGCACGAGCTGCACCTTGTTGGCCGAGTCGGCGTTGGCCAGCTCCAGCACCTTCGCATCCGCGCTCACACAGAAGCTCCAGGCGCTGGTTTCGTTGGCGCGGTAGCCGTATTCAGCCCCCGCCGCGCCCAGATCCTCGTCCGCGTCGGCAATCAGCTCGCTCATGGATACTGCGCGCTCCTTCACGGTGGGCACAATTCTGCTGTCCCAGTTGTCCAGACAGTACTGCTCCGCCACCGACAGCGCTTCCACCACAACCTCGTTTCCGTCGGCGTCAATCATGGTTTCCACCACCGGGTCCGGGATGATGGTGACGCGGCAGGTACAGGCGATGAGCACCACGACGGCGGCCGCCGCGAGCCACTTGAAAAGACTGGTTTTTTTCTTCATAATCACATGCGCCCCCTGTGCAAAAGAGTGAAAAGGGGCGGACGCGGCTAAACCGCGTGCCGCCCCAGCAAGGCTTTGGAAAGGATTACTCGGCCATGGCGAAGTTGTCCAGCTGCTCCGCGTTGTCGATGGTGATGAGCACGCAGTCCATCAGCTGCTTTTCTTCCTTGTCGGTGGAGCCGGTCTTGATGTACTGATCCGCCTGAATGACGGCCTGTTCGGAGATGTAGGCGATGGGCTGAAGGCCGGTGGCCTTGATCTCGCCGCGCAGGATGGAATCGCGCACGTCGTTGGAGCCGTCGAAGCCGCACACCACAACGTCGGTCATGCCGGCCTTGAGGCAGGCCTCGATGACGCCCATGGCCATGGTGTCGTTGCCGCAGATCACGCCGTCGATGTTCTCGGCGCCCTGGGCCTGAATGATGGATTCCATCTTCTCATAGGCCTCGGTCTGCTCCCAGTTGGCGGTCTGCTGCTCGATCATCACAAGGCCCTCGTACTGGTCGATGACGTCATGGAAGCCCTGGGAGCGCACGCCGGCGTTGGTATCGGACTCCTTGCCGAGCATCTCGACGTAGTTGCCTTCCTCGCCCATGCACTCCACAAAGTACTCCGCTACGAGCGAGGCGCCCTGATAGTTGTTGGAAACCATCTGCGCCACGGCGTCGCCGGTGGAGTTGATCTCGCGGTCCACCAGGAAGGTGGGGATGCCCGCTTCCTTGGCGGCCTGCACGGGGGCGATGGTGGCGTCGGCGCCGGCGTTGTCGCAGATGATGGCGGCGGCCTTGCGGGCGATGGCGGTATCAAACGCCTCGGCCTGCTTGGTCACGTCGTCGTCACGCTGGATGACCAGCGAGTCGTACCCCAGTTCCGCGGCTTTGGCGGAGGCGGCGTCGGCGACGGTCTTGAAGTACGGGTTGGAATGGCTGGGCGTGATGATAACGATCAGGGGCTTTTCCTCGGCCATCGCGCCGGCGGCAAACAGGGATACGACCATCAGCAGGGTCATAAGCAGAGCAACGATTTTCTTCATGGGACTTCCTCCTTTATGTGTTGGTCCTATTTTCAGCACGGTACGCCCCGTGCAGGAAACCTATGATAAAGAGATTTTTCGGGGCATGTGCCGCGAGGAATTCCGTCGCGCTCCTGTTGATGGTTTTATTATAATTGTGAAGCAACTAAATTTATATAAATAATTTAGCGTTTCTTGACTAAAATAGATAAATTGTTTATAATTCAGCCATGTTAAACAAATAGGAGGCTGGTCCTATGGGGATTACGGCAAAGGAACTGGCGCGGCTGCTGAACCTGTCGGAGGCGGCGGTATCGCTTGCGCTCAACAACAGGCCCGGCGTGAGCACGGCGACCCGAAAGCGCATTTGGGACAAGGCGCAGGAGCTGGGCTACGATTTCTCCCGCCGCGCCATCTCCCGCATGGAGCTGAAGGGAACCCTCTGCCTGGTGATTTACAAAAAAAGCGGCGCCGTAGTCGACGACACGCCTTTTTTTTCCTCGCTGACCGAGGGCGTTGCGATCGGGTGCAAAAAATGCGACTATGATCTGGTCATTCGCCATCTCTATGAGGATGAGAATCTTGACGAGCAGCTCTACCTGCTGGAGGCCGCCAAGTTTTCGGGCATTATTGTGCTGGCCACGGAGATGAACATGCTCTCCATGCAGCCCTTTGCGCAGTTTAAAACGCCGATTGTGATTCTGGACTCCTATTTCGATACCCTGGATTACGACTGCGTGCTGATCAACAACATTCAGGGGGCGTTTGTCGCCACGGATTATTTAATCAACAGGCGCAAGCAACAGCCCGGCTATCTGCGGTCCGCCTATTCCATATCCAACTTTGAGGAGCGTGCGGATGGATTCTACAAGGCCATCCGCAC
>CALVKX010000166.1 GCA_944333375.1 uncultured Eubacteriales bacterium | reverse complement strand
GTGCACACCCACAGCCCGCACGCGGTGGGCTGGGCGCAGGCCGGCCGCGACATCCCCTGCTACGGCACCACACACGCCGACTACTTCTACGGCCCCGTGCCCTGCGCCCGCAGCCTGACCCCCGAGGAGGTTGATGCGGGCTACGAGCACAACACCGGCGTGGTCATCGTGGAGACCTTCCAGACCCGAAACATCAACCCCGTCCACGTGCCCGGCGTGATCTGCCGCAACCACGGCCCCTTCGCCTGGGGCAAGGACGCGGCGCAGGCCGTGTACCACGCGGTGGTGCTGGAGGAGGTCGCCCGCATGGCCCTCTACACCGTGCAGGTGGACCCCACCGCCGCCCCCGCGCCCGCGCATGTGCTGGAGAAGCACTTCCAGCGCAAGCACGGCCCCAACGCCTATTACGGGCAGCGGTAAATGCAAAAAAGGCCCCCGCCTCCGGCGCGCAGATGCGCCGGGAGGCGGGGGTTTTGCGTTATTCTTCCGTCAGGGGCACGCTGAGGATGAGGCGCGCGCTTTTTTCAAAGTGAAAGCCCAGGTCCTCGTTGACGCCGAAATACAGCTCCACCTGCACGGGTCCCTGAACATCCGCCATGGGAATCTCGAAATCAAACGGCATCTCCGTAGCAACCGGCCTGCCCGAGCAGCCGTAGTTGCGCCAGATGTCGTTGCCCTGCGCGTCCGTGAGGCTGTAGAGGTCGCACACCACGCCCAGCACCGGGTCGCCCAGCGCGGCCGCCTCCTCCTTCTCCCTCAGAAACTCCGGGTCGTCCGGCGGCGTCTCAACCTGGTTGTCCACAAGGACCGCGCCGGCCTCGTTGGGCAGCATCAGCGTATTGATGCAGAGCGTCTCCCCGTCATACGACGTGCCGGTCACCACCAGCGTCACGCCCTCCGTGGTCTCCCCCTGTATCCGGCACGCGGCCAGATACGCCATGCCCTCCGGCAGGGAAGCCGCCGACGCCGTGCCAAGGAGCAGCAGCGCCGTCAGAAGCGCACAGATTTTCCTTTTCATCGTTCAAAGACCTCCTTTGTTTCCCAAAGCTGTGGGTTTTCCCCAATGGATAGAACGAACAAAGGAGCATGATCCTTCCAAAAAACGGGCAGGCGAGCTTTTCCGACACGCTGAGGCGCGGTCACGCCTGCAGCTTCTGCGCCTTGCCGATGCTGCGCTTGAGCCATCCGCCCTTTAAATAATAGATCACAAACAGCAGCGATGTGACCGTCCAGGTGATGGGATAGCTCAGCAGCACAACCGTCAGGCTGTGGTAGGCGGGGGCCACGCCCATCACCCAAACCACGCGCAGGAGGCACACGCCGGTCAGCGTAAGCAGGGTGGGAATCAGCGAATCGCCCGTGCCACGCACCGCGCCGGCCAGCACCTCGATGCAGATATAGGTCACATACGTTGGTACCAGCAGGCGCAAAATCTGCATGCCCAGCGCCACCACCTGCGCATCGTCGGTAAAGAGCCGGTAGAGCTGACCACCCAGAAGCAGGAAAAAGGCGCTCATCACCACCGTGGCACAGAAGGTCATCAGCAGACACACGCGCACGCTGCGGCGCATGCGGTCGTACTTGCCGGCGCCGAAATTCTGGCCCACGAAGGTGGTGATGGAGATGCCAAAGGCGTTAATCATCATCCAGTACAGGCCGTCGAGCTTGCCATAGGCCGTATAGGCGGCCACGATGTCGGTGCCGAAGGCGTTGACGCTGGCCTGGATGATGATGTTGGAGAGAGAATACATGACCGATTGCAGCCCCGCCGGGAGGCCGATGCGCACGATGCGGTCCAGCAGGTTTCCATAGAAACGGATCTTTTTGGGCTCCAGGCGGTACGCCTGATGGGAGCGCAGCAAGGTGAGCACCACCAGCACGGCGCTGACCGTCTGGGAGAAGATGGTGGCGAGCGCCGCGCCGGCCACGCCCATCTCCAGGCCCACGACCAGCAAAACGTCCAGGACGATGTTGACCATGCAGGCGCTGATGAGGAAGTACAGCGGCCGCCGGGAATCGCCCACGGCGCGCAGCAGACCCGCGCCCACGTTATAGATGAGGGAAGGGATCATGCCGGCAAAATAGATGCGCACATACACCTCGGCATGGGTCAGCACATCCGCCGGGGTGCCCATCAGGCGCAGGATCGCGGGCGAAAACACGATGCCCAGCACCGTGAACAGCGCTCCGCCCGCCAGCGCCAGCGCCGCGGCGGTATGGACCGCCTGACTGACCTCGCGGTCCCGCCTTCCGCCGTAAAACTGCGAGAGGATGACCGTCGCGCCCGAGGAAAGGCCCACGAAGAAGCCCACCACCAGGTTGACCAGCGTGCCCGTGGCGCCGCCCACGGCGGCCAGCGCCTCCTTGCCCACGAACTTGCCGACGATGACGGCGTCCGCCGTGTTGTAAAGCTGCTGGAAGAAGGTCCCCAGCAGAATGGGAAAGAAGAACGCCAGCAGGTTTTTCCAGATCACGCCCTCGGTGATGCTGTTGTGACCAAGCTCATGCTGCCTTCGAAACGCCATGTGTCCTTCCTCCTGCAAAGCCTGTGTGTCGTCGCGGATGCCGCGTTTTGGGTCATGCGGGGTACAGCTCCCACGCGTCATAAGGGCCGGCGATACGGTAGCCCAGCCGGGCGGCCAGCGCGGCGGATTCGGGATTGGCCGCGTCCCAGCTCGGATAGAGGCCCCGGTCGAGGCATCGGAGAATCAGCCGGGCGCAGCAGGCCAGGGCGATGCCCCGCCGCCGCATATCCCGCCTTGTTTCCACCTGGAGCTCGATGCCGCCGCTCCAGCAGATATAGGACGAGGCTCCGCCCACCAGCTCGCCATTGCACACGGCGGCCATGCCCAGCCCGCGGGCAAGAAAGTCCTCCTCGCTGCGAAACTGTTCGCAGAAGGAGCGCGACCACGGCGCAGCCATGGCCATGCGGTAGGTTTCCCGATCAAACGGACATACCCGGACTTCCGGGGGCGCGGCATCGGCAAAACGCGCGAGGCGGCTTCGGTCAAAATCTTCGCCGCCCTTGTGAAAGGCGTATCGCCGCGTAGGCGACGCGTCGCCGCCAAAGACGGCGGGCGCCAGCGCCGAGAGCGCGGGGTCGCGCGCCACGAGGATGGCATAGCGCCCTGCCCGTTCCTGCTTCCAGGCGCGAAGCAGGCTTTCGGCGCTGCGGGTGCTGCGCGACGAAAGAAACAGAAAGTCCGCGCACTCCACCAGCGCGCCGCCGGGGGCATCCTCAAGCGTCCACACGCTTCCCATGCTGCCTTCCAGGGCGGAGACGATCATCATCTCCATCCAGTGTGCAAAAAGAGGCGCGGACTGCGCCCGCGCCCATGCCCCTTCGGCCCGGATCAGCTCCTGTCCCATGTGGCGAGCGCCTGCTGAATGTAGTCCAGCGAAAGCAGCTTTTCCTTCACCTGCTCCACGTCCAGCAATCGGGTGTTGCTGGAGTTAAACTCGGTCAGGAGGTTTCGGTCCTGCTCGCCGGCAACCACGTATTTGTCATAGTTGAGGTCGCGGGCATCCGAAGGGACGCGGTAAAAATCGCCCATATCCTCGGCATGCGTACATTCCTCGTTGGTCAAAAGCGTCTCATACATCTTCTCGCCGTGGCGGATACCGATAATCCGCACGGGGTGCTCCGGCGCGTGGAACACCTCTTTGACGGCCTGGGCCAGCACGCCGATGGTGCAGGCGGGGGCCTTCTTGACCAGAATATCGCCGCTGTGCGCATGCTCAAAGGCAAACATCACCAGCTCCACCGCCTCCTCCAGGCTCATGATGAAGCGGGTCATGTCCGGGCTGGTCACGGTGAGGGGCTGGCCCGATCGGATCTGCTCGATGAACAGGGGGATCACCGAGCCGCGCGAGCACATGACGTTCCCGTAGCGCGTGCCGCAGATGAGCGTGCGCTCGGGGCTGACGGTGCGGGCCTTGGCCACAAACACCTTCTCCATCATGGCCTTGGAGGTGCCCATGGCGTTGACGGGGTAGGCCGCCTTGTCGGTGGAGAGGCAAATGACCTTGCGCACGCCCTCCTCGATGCAGGCGGTCAAAACATTATCCGCGCCCAGCACATTGGTCTTGACCGCCTCGACGGGAAAAAACTCGCAGGAGGGCACCTGCTTGAGCGCCGCCGCGTGAAAGAGATAATCCACGCCGTGAATGGCGTTTTTGACGCTGGAGAGCTCGCGCACGTCGCCGATATAATACTTGATCTTATCGTTCTGGTAATGATGCCGCATGTCGTCCTGCTTTTTCTCGTCGCGGCTGAAAATGCGGATCTCCCCGATGTCCGTATCCAGAAACCGTTTCAGCACCGCCTCGCCAAAGGAGCCGGTGCCGCCGGTAATCATCAGCGTCTTGCCGCTGAAGGGCGTCATGGTCATTCCTCCTCGGTATTTTTGAGCACGTTGCCCGTCAGGCGGTGCAGCACCTCGCGGTAGCCCTCCTCCACATCCCCCAGGTCGTGGCGGAAACGGTCGATATCCAGAGGCTCATGCGTGCGCGCGTCCCAGAAGCGGCAGGTGTCGGGGGAAACCTCGTCGGCCAGCAGGATCTCGCCATGGTAGCGGCCAAACTCCAGCTTGAAGTCGATGAGCTCAATGTTGATCTCCCGCATACATTCCTTGAGGATCTCGTTGACCCGCATGCTCATCTCCTCCATAGGCCCCATCTATTCAGGAGTGGCGGGCCACATGGGGGCGAATGCTGTCGAGATGACTAACGGGGCCTCCAGAT
>CALVKX010000165.1 GCA_944333375.1 uncultured Eubacteriales bacterium | reverse complement strand
ACCCGCATGGACCTGCCCACGCTGCGCACGCTCACCCAGGCGGGCGGCAAGCTCCTGCCCGACCTGCACCGCCGCTTCGCCCAGTGGTGCAGGGACACGGGGCGCAGGTTCGTCGTCATGTATGGACAGTGCGAGGCCACGGCCCGCATGGCCTACCTGCCCTGGGAGATGAGCCTGGACAAGGTGGGCGCCATGGGAGTGGCCATCCCCGGCGGGCGCTTTGAGCTCATCGGCGTGAACGGCGAAATCATCACCGAGCCGCACGTGACGGGCGAGCTTCGCTACTACGGCGAAAACGTGACCCTCGGATACGCCCAGTGCGGAGCTGACCTTGAAAAGGGCGACGAGCGCGGCGGCGTGCTGGATACCGGCGATATGGCGCAGGTGGACGAGGACGGCTGCTACACGGTCGTTGGCCGCAAGAAGCGGTTTTTGAAGATGTATGGCAACCGCGTCAACCTGGACGAGACCGAGCGCATGCTCAAGGCGGCGTTCCCGGACGCGGAATGTGCCTGCGCGGGACGTGACGACCATCTGATGATCTTCTCCACCGACGCGGACGCGCTGCCCGCGATGCGCGCCTGGCTGTCGGAAAAGACGGGACTGAACCAAAGCGGCTTCCATACGATGCACCTGGACGCCATCCCCAAGAACGACGCGGGCAAGACCCTCTACCGGGAGCTGGAGAAATACCATGTATGACGTCAACGACCTGCCCTCCTTGCCCGTCTACGAATGGGACCGGGCGAAAAAGCGGGCCTTTCTGGACGAGGAGCTTACGGACCTGACGACCTGGCACGCCGCGCGCTGCCCCCAGTATGCGCGCATGCGGGACGCCTGGCCCGCGTGCGGGGAGGGCTTCGAGGCCCTGCCCTTTCTGCCGGTGCGGCTGTTCAAGGAGCTAACGCTCAGGAGCGTTCCCGAGGAAGCCCTGCACCGCACCATGACCTCGTCCGGCACCACGGGCCAGCAGGTGAGCCGCATCTACCTCGACCGGGAAACCAGCGCCCTGCAAAGCAAGGTCTTGAGCCGCATCATGGGTGAGTTCCTGGGCAAGCAGCGCCTGCCCATGATGATCCTCGACACCAGCGCCGTCATCAAAAACCGCGCCATGTTCTCGGCGCGGGGCGCGGGCATCCTGGGCTTTGGCATGTTCGCGCGCGACAAGGTATTCGCGCTGGACGAGCACATGGCGCTGGACAGGGAGGGGCTGGAGGCGTTTCTTGAGAAGCACGCGGGGGAGGACATCTTCCTCTTCGGCTTCACGTTCATGATCTGGCAGCACTTCGTGGCCAGCCTCCGGGAGATGGGCTACCATCCGGATCTCAGCCGCGGCGTGCTGGTGCACGGCGGCGGCTGGAAGAAGCTGGCCGATCAGCACATCTCCACCGAGCGCTTCAAGCGGGAATTGCAGGAAACCTGCGGCCTCACCCGCGTGCACAACTACTATGGCATGGTGGAGCAGACCGGCACCATCTACATGGAATGTGAGCACGGCCACCTGCACGCGCCCGTGTGGTCGGACGTGACCATCCGGCGGCCGGGGGACTTCTCCGTGGCCGATGTGGGGGAGACGGGGCTGATTCAGGTATCCAGCGTGCTGCCGCGCAGCTATCCGGGCCATGTGCTCCTCACCGAGGACGAGGGGCGCATCCTCGGCGAGGACGACTGCCCCTGCGGCCGCAAGGGCAAATACTTTGAAATTCTGGGGCGCGTCAAGCGCGCCGAGGTGCGGGGGTGCAGCGATACCTATGAGCAGAAATGAGCCCTATACCCGCCTGTGCGGCGGGGACTGGCAGAGCGCCCGCCCCCTCGTGCCCTTTGACGGCGGCGTGATGGCCTTCCTTTCCGACCTGGGCGCGGCCCTCATCGCCGACCGCGAGGCGCGCGCCTACCCGGACGTGATCGCCTTCGGCTTCTTCTGCCGCCGCGCGAATCTGGAGGCGCTGGCGCGGGAATATGAGGGCGCGGTTTCGGACCGGCTGGGGCGCGGGATTTCGTTTCACATCGCGCCCAGCAACGTGCCGGTCAACTTCGCCTATTCGCTGGCGGCGGGGCTGCTGGCGGGCAACGCCTGCGTGGTCAAGGCTTCCAGCCGCGATTTCCCGCAGACGCGCATCATCTGCCGCGTGATGGACGCGCTGCTTCGCGGCACGCACGCGGGGCTGGCAAACCACGTATGCGTGGTGATCTACCCGCGCGACCGGCAGGACGTGACGGAGATGCTGAGCGACCAGTGCGACGCGCGCATCATCTGGGGCGGCGACGAAACCGTTCGCCGCGTGCGCACGGCGCCGCTGCCGCCCCGCGCGGTGGAGGTGACCTTCCCCGACCGCTACAGCCTGCTGGCCGTGGACGCAAAGCGCGTGCTGGCCATGGACGATCAGGCGCTTGCCGCCGCGGCGCGCGGGTTTTACAACGACACCTACCTCACCGACCAGAACGCCTGCACCTCGCCCCGACTGGTGTACTGGCTGGGCAGGGACGGGGAGGTGGAGGCGGCGCAGGAGCGCTTCTGGGAGGCCGTGCGCGCCTATGCCGCGCCGCGCTATCCCATCGAGCCGGTGGTGGCGGTGGACAAGCTGACCGCGGCCTTCCGCGCGGCCGCCGCGCTGCCGGGCGCGGCCATCGTGCCCATGCCGGACAACACCGTGGTGCGCCTGCGCGTGAGCGCGCTCACCCCGGACATCGACGAGCACCGCTGCGCGGGCGGCTTCTTCGTGGAGTACGCCGCCGAAACGCTGGACAGCCTGATTCCGGTGGTCAAGCGCAAGTACCAGACGCTCAGCTACCTGGGCCTGGAGCCGGAGACGCTTCGGCGCTTCGTGCGCGAAAACGCCCTGTGGGGCGTGGACCGCATCGCGCCCGTGGGGCACACCATGGACTTCGCCCTCACCTGGGACGGCTACGACCTCATCCGCACGCTCAGCCGCCGCATATCCGCCATCTGACGAAACGAGGTGCCTCTATGGCCAGACCGCTGCTTTCCTTCGTGATTCCCTGCTATCGCTCCGCGCACACCATCGGCGCGGTGGTCGGGGAGCTGAACGACACGCTCGCCGCCCGCGCGGACGAGTACGACCACGAGATCATCCTCGTCAACGACGGCAGCCCCGACGATACCGCCGACGCCATCCGTCAGCTGTGCGAGCGGGACCCGGCCATCGTCTTTGTGGACCTGTCGCGCAACTTCGGCCAGCACAGCGCGGTGATGGCGGGCTTCCATCAGGTGCGGGGCGACATCGTCGTCTGTCTGGACGACGACGGGCAGACCCCCGCCTGCGAGTGCTTCAAGCTCATCGACAAGGTGGCCGAGGGGTACGACATCGTCTTTGCGCAGTACCCCAGGCGCCGGCAGAGCGCGCTTCGCAACCTGGGCAGCCGCTTCAACGCCGCCTGCAACCACTACTTCTTCGGCCAGCCCAAGGAGCTGACCGTCAACAGTTACTACGCCTGCCGTCGCTTCGTGGTGGACACCGCGCTCCAGTACCCCAACCCCTTCCCCTACGTGACGGGCCTTTTGTTCCAGAGCGTGAGCCGCTACGCCAACGTGCCCGTGGAGCACCGCGCGCGCGCGGAGGGCCGCAGCGGCTACAACCTCAAAAAGCTCGTGGCCCTGTGGCTCAACGGCGTGACGGCCTTCTCCATCAAGCCCCTGCGCTTTGCCAGCTATGCGGGCTGGCTGACGGCGGTCGTGGGTGGGGTATTCGCGCTGGTGACGGTGATCCGAAAGTTCCTCAATCCCGACATCCCCGCCGGATGGGCGAGCACGATTTCCGTGCTATTGCTGCTGGGCGGCGTGATTATCGCGCTGATCGGCGTGATGGGGGAATATATTGGGCGCATCTATCTGAGCATCAACCATTCGCCCCAGTTCGTGGTGCGCAGCGTAACGCGCGGGACGGCCGCGGGGCAGGAGAGGAACGAGGAAAGCGGGGTGGACGCGGATGAAGACCACGCATGCGGTCTGGGAGCGTGAAAACCTGGGCGTGGACGCCTACGAGATCCTGCTGGACGCCTCCGACACCCCGGACATGCTCCGTCAGGAGGAGGCGCGCATCATCGCGGCGGGCGCGGAATATATCGTGGTGAAAACCCCGGTGGATTGCCCGGCGCTGCTGTTTTCGATGCAATCCCTGGGCTATACGTTCGTGGAGATGGTCTTTCATGTGATGATCCGCCGGGACGAGTACCACATGCCGGCCTCCATCGCCCGGTTCGACCGGGGGCTGAGCGTGGTGGAGCGCACGGAAGCGGCCGACCGCGAGCGCATCTACGGCCTGATCCGCCGGGGCGTGTTCAAAAGCGACCGCGTGAGCATCGATCCCGCCTTCGGCCGCGAAAAGGGCGGCAACCGCTACGCCAACTGGCTGGGGAGCATGCTGGAGCGCGGAGGCTTTCTCTACGAGGTGCTCTCGGGCGAGAAGCCCATCGGCTTTTTCGTCATCTGCCGCAAGGACGAGACGACTGTCGATCCCGTGCTCATGGGCATGTACGACGAGGCGGGCGACCGCGGCATGGGCGCGCTGCTTCACAAAAAGACGCTGGACACCTGCTTCACGCACGACTGCAAGCGCCTGACCTCCACCATCGTCAGCAACAACGCCAAGGTCCTGCGCGTCTACGTCAACGCCGGGGCGACCATCACGGACACGCTGTACACCTACGTCAAGCACGTCGGCCAGGACAGGTTTTTCCCGAAACAGGGGTGACACGATGCTTACCTATATCACCAACGAGTGCATGCCGCTGGAAAAGATGCTGGCGCGGGTGCAGAAGCACCACCCCGGCGACGGCTGCCTGCT
>CALVKX010000164.1 GCA_944333375.1 uncultured Eubacteriales bacterium | reverse complement strand
GGCAGACGCGCAGGGCGGTCAGGGCGGGGAAGATGATAAGGCTGGAGATGAGCATGGTGCCCATCACCCGCATGCCCAGCACGATGGTCACGGCGGTGAGCAGCGCGATGAGCATGTTGTAGCCCTCCGCGTGGCCGCCGGTGGCGCGGGCAAAGGTTTCGTCGAAGGTGACGGAAAAGATGCGGCGGTAGAAGATGAGAAACAGCGCAAGCACCACGGCGCCAAGGACCACGCTCAGATACACGTCGCTCTCGCTCATGGCCAGCATGCTGCCAAAGAGGTAGTTGTTGACGTCGCTGGTCATGCCGGTGCTCAGCGACAGCACGATCACGCCCACGGCCAGCGAGCCGGTGGAGATCATGGCGATGGCGGCGTCGCCCTTGAGCCTGCCGGTGCTGCTCAGGCGCAGCAGCAGGAAGGCCGCCACCACGACGACCGGGATGGTGACCGCCATGGGGGCCATGCCCAGGGCCGTGGCCACGGCCAGCGCGCCGAAGCCCACGTGGCTCAGCCCGTCGCCGATCATGGAGTAGCGCTTGAGCACCAGGCTCACGCCCAGCAGCGCGGCGCACAGGGACACGATCACGCCCACGATCAGCGCTCGCAGCATAAACTGGTAGCCGAACATGCTCGACAGCCATTCAGGCATGCTTCTCACCTCCCGCGAAGGCCATGCCCAGAGGCGAGGAGCGGTATGCCTCCGGGGTTCCCAGGAAGGTGACGCCGTGCGCCATGTGCAAAATGCGGTCCGCATAAGCAAGCGCTGCGTCCACGTCGTGAGAGATCATCACGATGGTCAGCCCCCGCTTGCGATGCAGCATTGCGATCACTTCATAGAGCTCGCGCGTCACCACGGGGTCGAGGCCCGCCACCGGCTCATCCAGAAGCAGCAGGCTGCGCGTGGCGCACAGGGCGCGGGCGAGAAGGGCGCGCTGCTGCTGCCCGCCGCTGAGGCGCATGAAGCTCTGGTCCCGGATGCCGGAAATGTCCATCAGCGCCATGTTCTCCATGGCGCTCTGGCGCATGGCGCGGGTGAGAAACGGGCCGCGTCCCCGGCAGCCGCTGGTGACGACCTCCCACACGGAGGCGGGAAAGTCGTTTTGCACGTCGGTGCGCTGGGGGAGGTAACCGATTTCGGTGCGCCTGAGGCCGTCGCCGTAGCGCACGCGGCCGCTCACCGGCTGAATCAGCCCCAAAAGGCCCTTGACCAGCGTGCTCTTGCCCGAGCCGTTCTCACCCACGATGCACAGGTACTCGCCCCGCTCCACCGCCAGGTCCAGCGCGTCCACGACCACGCGGCCCTCGTAGGCGAAAACCGCCTTTTCACAGGTAATCAGCGCCATTACGAAAGCGCCTCCTTCAGCGCCGAAACGTTGTTCCACATCAGCGACAGATACGTCGCGCCCGCCTCGAGCTCCTCGGAGGAGACGTTATGGCAGCTGTGGAAGAGAAGCTCCTTTGCGCCCGTCTCCTCGGCCAGGATATCGGCGGTCTTGCGGGAGGAAAACTCGATGTAGAAGATGACCGGCACCTGCTCGGCACGCACCGTCTCCACCAGCGAGATCACCGTGCGCACGCTGGGCTCGCTGTCCTCGCTGCACCCGGGGAAGGCCGCGTCGTAGCGCAGGTGATAGTCGTGGGCGAAATAGCGGAAGGGGAAACGGTCGCCAAAGACGATCAGGTCGCGCTTGCCCTGCGCCACCGTCTCCTCAAACGCCGCATCCAGCGCCTCCAGCTCCCCAAGATAGCCCGTCAGCGCGGCCCCGTAGGCGTCCGCGTTTTCCGGCGCGATCTCGCACAGCGCGGCCGAGAGGTCCTCCACGATGCGCATGGCGTTTTTGGGCGAGGTCCATACGTGCTCGTCCATCTCCGCCTCCTCGTGATGCGCCTCCATGCTCTCCGTGGTTTCCTCGGCCAGAAGCGTCACGCAGTCCGTCAGGCGGAAGGCGCGGGGCGCGTCGTCGCCCATGGAGGATAGAATCTCCTCCACCCAATGGTCGCTCTCCCCGCCGCCGTAGAGGAACAGGTCGGCCTCCTGGATGCGGATGATGTCGCGGGGCGAGGGTTCGTAGCTGTGGCAGTCTCCGCCGGGCGGCAGCAGAAGGGTCACCTGCGCGGTATCGCCGGCAAGCTGGCGAGCGAAGTCGTAGGCGGGGAAGATCGTGCACACGATGGACAGCGGCTCCTGCGAGGCATGGACCGCCGGCGCGCACAGCAGCGCCGCGCAGCAAAGGAGCAAAGACAGCGGACGGATCAAACGCTTCATGGATTTCCTCATTTCTCGTTTTTTTGGCGGCATGCCGCGCAGCGGCCGTACAGGATGGTCTGCCCCTCGTCCAGGGTGAAGCCGTGGTGCTGCCCCAGATGGCGGGCAAAGGCCTCCGCCTCGCCGCAGGTCAGATGCTCCAGCGCTCCGCACTGGACGCAGCGGATGTGAAGATGGCTGTGGGCGCAGGGGTTATGCTGGTAACGCGCGGCCTCGCCGCTCTCGTGGGGGGCGTAGCGCCTCAGCCGTCCCGCCTGGCACAGGCGCGAGATCGCGCGGTAGACCGTGGTCTTGCCCACATCCTCCCCGGTCAGCTTCAGCGCCTGGTACGCTTCCTCCGCCGTCAGGCACTCCTGCGGGCGCGCGGCGAAGAGCGCGCAGACCGCTTCCTGCTGCCGCGTCTGATAGGTGCCGCGCTGTGACATGGCCTAACCCCCTCCTGGCGAAATGAAAATGAAAATCATTTTCGTTTTGGTAGTATAACCGCATCCAGCGCCTCTGTCAAGAGGCGGAAAGGGATTCTTTGGCGAAAAAACCGGCCCGCATTGCCTCTGTCGGCGAACTATGCTATACTACGCACGGCGGGATGGCCGCCGAGTCTGGAAACGGGAGCATGGTATGAAGAAAAGCAAACCGAATGTAGAGAGGCTGATGAGCTTTCTGTTTTTGCTCATCACGCTTGGCGTGGTGCTCTATGTGGGCTTCAGCGGCAACGACCTGGAGGCGCTGGGCGGCGCCCTGCGCACCATGAGCCCCGCGTATCTGGCGCTGTGCCTGCTGAGCTGGATGCTCTACGTGCTCACAGACGCGCTGGCCATTCATCACTTTCTGAGGATGCAGGGCTGTCCGATTCGCCTCAGGCAGAGCCTGCGGGCGGCGATGACGGGGATCTATTACTGCAACGTCACGCCCGGGGCCACGGGCGGGCAGCCCATGGAGATGTACTGCCTGCACAAATACGGCGTGAGCGTGGGCGTGAGCGGCTCAGGCATGGCGGTCAAGTTCATCGTTTTTCAGGTCGTGCTGCTGCTGACGGGCGCGGTGATGTGGATCTCACACGGGGCGTTTGTGGACGCGCACACGCAGGGGAGCAAGTGGTTCATCCTCATGGGCTACGTGGTCAATTTTTTCTCCGTCGGCATGGTCGCGCTCATGGCCATCAGCCGGCGCGCCGTTCGCTGGGTGATTGACAAGTGCATCCGCCTGGGCGTGCGCGTGCGCCTGTGCAAGGACCCCGACGCCTCGCGCCGCAAGTGGGAGAACCACTGCGAGAGCTTCCTCAGCAGCGTCCACCTGGTCATCCGCCACCCGCGCGACGTGCTCATCCAGTGCCTGATCGCCCTGGGGCAGCTGATGTCGCTGATGCTGACGATCATTGCCATCTACAACGCCTTCGGGCTTTCGGGCGCGACGGTGGGGGAGCTGCTGACGATGGGGGTGCTGCTCTACATCGGGGCCAGCTATACGCCCCTGCCGGGGGCCAGCGGCGCGCAGGAGGGCGGCTTTGCGGTCCTGTTCCGGGGAATCTTCCCCGATGCGCAGCTCTTTGTGGCACTGCTGATCTGGCGTTTTTCAACCTATTATCTGAGCATCCTCGCGGGCGCGGCCATGACGGTCGTGGAGAATCTGGGGGCGCTTGGCAAAAAGCATACCAAAGCGAAGCGGGAAGGTGTTTCAAACGGACAGGGGCATTGAGGAGCCGATGTTCTCGGAGCGCGACCTGCGCAGGCTGATTATCCCTCTGGTGATCGAACAGTTCCTTGCGCTCTTTATCGGCATGGCCGACACCGTCATGGTCAGCACCGTGTCGGAAAGCGCGGTCAGCGCCATTTCGCTGGTGGACAGCATCAACGTCCTGCTCATCCAGCTCTTTTCCGCCCTGGCCACGGGCGGCGCGGCGGTGGCTGCCCCGTCCCTGGGCCGGCGGGACAACCTCAGCGCCTGCAACGCCGCAAAGCAGCTCATGTATGTCTCCACCCTCCTTGCGCTCGCCCTGGGCGTGCTGGCGATCGTCTTTGCCGACCCGCTTTTGCGCCTGTGCTTCGGCGCGCTTTCCGATGACACCATGGCCTACTGCCGGACCTACCTGTATCTCTCGGCGGTCAGCTATCCGGCGCTGGCGCTCTATAACGGCGGCGCGGCGCTGCTTCGGGCCATGAACAACAGCAAGGCCAGCATGTATACCTCTTTGATGATGAACGTCTTCAACGTCGGCGGAAACGCCCTGCTCATCTACGGCCTGAACATGGAGGTCGCGGGCGCGGGCACCGCGTCGCTCCTGGCGCGCGTGCTGGGCGCGGGCATCATGGTCTGGCTGCTGCTCAACCGCTCGGCGCCCATTCACCTTATTCGTCCCACGCACCCCGAGCCGGACGGCCCCATGATCCGCCGCATCTTCAGCCAGGGCATCCCCAACGGCCTGGAAAACAGCATGTTCCAGATCGGCAAGCTCATGGTCTCTGGCATCGTGAGCATGTTCGGTGTCTCCATCATCGCCGCCAACGCCATCTCCAACAACATCGCCTCCCTGTGCAACCTGCCCGGCACCGCCATCGGCC
>CALVKX010000163.1 GCA_944333375.1 uncultured Eubacteriales bacterium | reverse complement strand
AGCACATCCAGCATCTCGTCGCGCACGACGGGGTCCAGGCCGCTGGTGGCTTCGTCCAGGAGCAAAAGGCGGCTGTCGTGCGAGAGGGCAGCGGCGATGGACAGCTTCATGCGCATGCCGCGGGAAAATGCCTTGACGGGCTTCCTGCGTGGCAGCTCAAAGCGGTCCGCCCAGCCCTGAAAACGCAGCGCGTCCCATGTCCGATAGCAGCGGCGAAGGACCGCCTCCACGTCGCCGAGCGTCAGGTTGTCGGGAAAGCCACATTCATCCATCACCACGCCCAGGTGCTCCCTGAGCGCCCTGTCCTGCCCGGACTGGCCCAATACCTGTATGCCGCCCTCATCCGGCCGTGCCAGGCCCAGAATGAGCTTGAGCGCGGTGGTCTTGCCCGCGCCGTTTTCCCCGATCAGGCCCATGATGCAGCCTTCGGGCAGCGAAAAGCTGATGTGATCCAGCGTAAAGCCGGGGTAGTGCTTGGTAAGCCCCGTAACCTCCAGGGCGTTGTTCATAGGTCCTCCTCCTTGTACAGCATCGTCAGGATGGCGCTAAGCCCCTCCAGATCCAGACCGCACTGGCGCGAGAGCGCCACGGCCTGGCGCAGATGCTCCTCCAGGCGGCGCAGGTGTTCCTCGCGCACAAGCTCCGCGTCCGCGCCCGCCACAAAGCTGCCCTTGCCGGTAAAGCTTACGATGAAGCCCTCGCGCTCCAGCTCCTCGTAGGCGCGCTTGGTGGTGATGACGCTGATGCGCAGCTCCCTGGCCAGGGTGCGCAGGGAGGGCAGCGCGTCGCCCTCCTTGAGCTTTCCCGAGAGAATCTGCGCCTTGATCTGCGATACGATCTGGTCGTAGATAGGCTGGCCGCCCACATTGGAAAGAATGATGTCCATGGTATGCCTCCACTTAAGTGTGCATATACAGTATATACAGTATAAACAATTTGTCAACAGGAAAAAAGCGGCCGAAGCCGCTGGTGCCTCAGGGCCTGAAGCCCTGATAGATGCGCCGGATCTCCTCCAGCACCTCGGGGTGGTTGAAATCATCCTGATAGACCACATTGATCTCACGAACCATGCGCATGCCCTCCACGGACACCGCCACCAGCCGCCCGGCCGAGGTTTCCTCGCGGCAGGCGCTGTGGGCGATGATGGTCACGCCCAGGTTGGCGGCGACGAGGTCCTTGATGGCGTTGATGTTATCCATCTCCAGGCGGACGTCGAAGTTGCGGATGTTTTCCATGTGGCCCGCCAGGCTGCTCTCAAACAGGCGGCGCGTGCCCGCGTCCTCGCGCCGCAGGATCAGGCTCTGCGCCTTGAGCTCCTCCAGGGTGATGGCGCTGCGCTTGGCCAGGGCATGCCGCGGCGACATGACCACGCACAGGTAATCCAGGTCCAGCAGTTCCGTGTGGCAGTGCTTGAGCGACACGGAGCCGTCCACGATGGCGAAGTCCAGCTCATAGTTGCCCAGGCGGTCGCAGAGCTGCTCCATGGTGTCGGTGACGATGCTGATGTTGGTGTGGGGATGCGCGCTGCAATAGCTGCTGAACACGCGCCCGATGAGGGCCTCGCCGCAGCTCGGGGTGATGCCCACGGTGAAGTGGCGCAGCTGCTGTTTCACATCCGCCAGGGCGCGCCGCGCGCTGTCGCTGATGGCTTCCAGCCGCCGGGCGTATTTGAGGAGCACTTCACCCTCAGGAGTAAGCGTCAATTTTTTTTGATTCTTATAAAAAATCTTAATGCCGATTTCATCTTCCAGCTGACGGACATGATAGCTCACCGCCGGCTGGGACAGGGCCAGAACATCGGCAGCTTTTGTATATGAGCCTTCCTTTACAACGCATAGCAATGTTTTGAGTTTGGGGTCAATCATCAGCGCTGCCTCCCTGCTATGTAGCGAAAGTCGGGTTTAATATCAAAAATTTTGACACAAACATTAATTTTCATCATTTGATTTTATCACATTTGGCTGTTACAATCAACCCCATCATCCGGCGGGTGATAAAAAAAGGATGGGGAAAGGGTGATTGGCCTTGAAGGACGTATTTCTGACGATCAGCCCAGCGGCCAGGATACTGGTGGCGGTGACGATCCTGTGGCTGGCGGGTTTTCTGATGTCGCGTGTCACCAAGGTGCTCAAGCTGCCCAACGTCACGGGCTATATTCTGGCGGGCGTGGCCATCGGCCCGTACGCGCTGGACCTGATCCCCGCGGATATCACCAGCGGGATGGAGTTCGTCACCGACGTCGCCCTGGCTTTCATCGCCTTTGGCGTGGGCCGCTACCTCCGGCTGGATAGGCTCAAGCAGCAGGGCTCAAAGGTGATCGTGCTGACGCTCATGGAGGCGCTGGTCACGGCGGCGGTGGTCACGGCCTTCATGCTCACGGTCTTGCATCTCTCCCTGCCGTTTTCGCTGCTGCTGGGCGCCATCGGTTCGGCTACGGCGCCGGCCTCGAGCCTGATGACCATCCGTCAGTACCGCGCCAAGGGCCCGTTTGTAAACACGCTGGTGCAGGTGGTGGCCATGGACGACGCGGTGGCGCTGCTGGCCTTCAGCGTGTGCGCGGCCATCGCTTCCGGCACGGAAACGCAGGTGGTGGACTGGCAGAGCGTGCTCACGCCGATAGCGATCAACGCGGGCGTGCTGCTGGCGGCCTACCTGCTGGGACGGCTTCTGTGCGTGCTGCTCAACGGCCGTTCGTCCGACCATCGGCTGGTTCTGACGTGCGCCTTCGTGTTTTTCATCGCCGCCGGCTGTGCGGCGCTGGACGTATCGCCGCTGCTGGGCTGCATGCTGCTGGGCGCGACCTATGCCAACGTCTGCGGCGACAAGACGCTCTTTAAGCAGGTCAGCCGCGTGACGCCGCCCATCAACGTCATGTTCTTTGTCTTGAGCGGCATGCGCCTGAACCTGGAATCCCTGGCCACCGTCGGCATCATCGGAGCGGCCTACTTCGCCGTTCGCATCGCCGGCAAGTTTTTGGGATCCTGGCTCGGTGCGCGCCTCACGGGCATGCCGGTGGGGGTGCGCCGGTATCTGGGCCTGGCCCTCATCCCGCAGGCGGGCGTGAGCATCGGCCTGGCCGTTCTGGCCCAGCGCATTTTGCCGGAGGAATCCGGCGCGCTGCTGAGCACCATCATCCTCTCCTCCTCGGTGCTCTATGAGATGATCGGCCCGGTGTGCGCCAGAAAGGCGCTGTTCCTCTCCGGCGCGGTGCCGGGGATGCAGGGCGCGCTCCAGCCTCCGGCCAAGCCGGTAAAGGCCGAAAAAACCGAGAAGGTCGAAAAGCAGGAAAAGCCGGCCAAGGGCCAGCGCGAGGGCAAGGAAGGAAAGGAACGCAAGGGGGAGAGCAAGCCGGCCTCCGGGAAGAAGGGCAAAAAGGCCGTCCCGGACGGACGGCCGATTCCGGTGGCGGAGCCGGAAAAAAAGATCAGATGGGCCGGCGCGGGCGAGCGGATGTGGGCCGTGCGCCGCGAGGCGGGGAGCTACCACAGGGGATAGGCTACCTGCAGAGGATGCGCGCGCCAAAGGGCGAAAGCGACAGGCGGGCCAGCTTGAAGCACTGAAGGCCGAAGGGGATGCCAACCACCGTCAGGCAAAGCAGCAGGCCGTTGAGCGTGGCGGCAAGGGCCAGCCACAGGCCGCTGAAAAGAAGCCAAAGCACGTTCATCAGAAAGGACGGAATACCGCCGCCGGCTTCTACGTCCCGCCCGAAGGGACAGAACCACAGCGCGGCCAGCTTGAAGCACTGGCGGCCCACCGGGATGCCCACGATGGTCACGCTCCATAAGAGGCCGGCGACCAGCCAGCCAAGACCCTGCCACAGGCCCGCGAAAAGAAACCAGACGACATTGCCTAAGAAGTTCATCTTTCTCACCCCGGCATCAGTATAGCATCCGGGACGGGGAAAGAAAAGCGGCCTTTCCTTTTCTAATGAAAGCCTCATGCTTTTCCAACCAAAAAGCGCCGCGGAGAAACCCATGTTCCCCCGCGGCGCGGCATTTCTGAGCTTACAGGCTTTCCAGCGTCTGGGCGATGGCGTCCAGGAAGGCGTCGCTGTTGAGGCCCGTGGCCTCGCCCTCATAGAGCGATACCAGGTCCTTGGTCATGCGCCCGCCCTCGATGGTCGCCAGCGTGGCTTTCTCCAGACGGTCCGCAAAGGCGCACAGGTCCGAAAGCCCGTCCAATTCGCCGCGCTTGCGCAGCGCGCCCGTCCAGGCGAAGATCGTGGCCACGGGGTTGGTGCTGGTTTCCTCGCCTTTTAGGTAGCGGTAGTAATGGCGCGTCACGGTGCCGTGCGCGGCCTCGTACTCAAACTGGCCGCCGGGAGAGACGAGCACGCTGGTCATCATGGCCAGGCTGCCGAAGGCCGTGGCGATCATGTCGCTCATCACGTCGCCGTCATAGTTTTTCAGCGCCCAGATGAAGCCGCCGCGGCTGCGGATGACGCGGGCCACCGCATCGTCGATCAGCGTGTAGAAATACTCGATGCCCGCGGCCTCAAAGGCGGCCTTGAACTCGGTTTCGTACAGCTCGGCAAAGATGTCCTTGAAGCGGTGGTCGTAGATCTTGGAGATGGTGTCCTTGGTGGAGAACCACAGATCCTGCCTGACCGACAGGGCGTAGTTAAAGCAGCTGCGGGCGAAGGAAGCGATGCTGCGGTCCGTGTTGTGCTGGCCCTGCAAAATGCCGGGGCCCTCAAACTGCATGACGGTCTGCCGGCTCTCCGCGCCGTCCTCGCCGGTGAAGCACAGCTCGGCCCTGCCGGGGCCGGGCACGCGATACTCGGTATTTTTGTACACGTCGCCGTAGGCGTGGCGGGCGATGGTGATGGGCTTTTCCCAGTTGCGCACGCAGGGAGAGATGCCCTTGACCACCACCGGCGCGCGGAACAC
>CALVKX010000162.1 GCA_944333375.1 uncultured Eubacteriales bacterium | reverse complement strand
GTGCGCGCCATCTTCGCCGCCAAGGGCCGCCCGGCGGACAACCCGCTCATCGTGCATGTGCCCGATCCCGCGTCGGCCGAGCCCCTGTGCCACATCAGCGATGCCGCGCGCGCGCTCATGGAGCGCTTCTGCCCCGGCCCGCTCACGCTCCTCATGCCCAAAAAGCCCTGCGTGCCAGGCGTCGTCAATGCGGGCCTGCCCAGCGTGGCGGTGCGCATCCCCTCGCACCCGGTGGCCCGGCGCGTGCTTATCGCCTGCGGGGTGCCCGTGGCCGCGCCCAGCGCCAACACCTCCGGCAAGCCCAGCCCCACCACGGCCCTGCACGTCTACCATGACCTCAAGGGCAAGCTGCCCCTCATTCTGGACGGGGGCGAGTGTCAGGTGGGGCTGGAGAGCACGGTGGTGGACATGACCGCCGACATCCCCACGGTGCTACGCCCCGGCGGGGTCACGCCGGAGATGCTGCTCACCGTCCTGCCCGAGGTGCGCGTGGCCGACAGCGTGCTCCGTCCCCTGCGTCAGGGCGAGCGCGCCCTCTCCCCCGGCATGCGCTACCGCCACTACGCGCCGGGCGGCCAGCTCACGCTGGTGACCGGCGCGCGGGAAAACGTGCGGGCGCTGTGCCTTGCCATGTACCGCGAGGCCGTGGCCGCAGGCAAGTCCGCCCGCATCCTGGCCTTTGAGGAGCACCTTGAGGATTACGCGGGCGCGCAGGCGCTGTCCATCGGCAGCCTCGAAAGGCCCGAAACCGTGGCGCACCGGCTCTTCAACGTGCTCCGGCAGATGGACGAGGAGGGCGTGGAGGCCCTCACCTGCGAGGTGTTGCCCGCCGAGGGCATCGGCCTTGCCATCATGAACCGCCTGAGCCGCGCCGCCGCCTTCCGCATCCGCAACGCCGATGAGGAGGCCGCCCCATGAAAACCGTCCTGTTCATCTGCACCGGCAACACCTGCCGAAGCCCCATGGCCGAGTGTCTCTTTAACGCCCTGGCCCGGACAAAGGGCGTGCGCGCCGCCTCGGCCGGGCTGTGCGCTCCCGACGGCGCGCCCGCGTCCGAGGGGGCGCTTTTTGCCATGCGGCGGCGCGGGCTGTCGCTGGAGGGGCATCGGGCGCGCACCGTAACCCGCGAAATGTTGGAGGGCGCCGACCTGGCCGTTTGCATGGGGCAGAGCCATCTCATCGCCCTGCGCGCGCGCTTTCCGGGGCTGAGCACGCCCCTTCGCGCCTTTGACGACCCGCCCGTGAGCGACCCCTACGGCGGGGACGCCGCCGCCTACGAGCGCGCCGCCTGCGACATCGCGCGCCAGCTTCCCGCGCTGCTGGCCGCGCTTTTCCCCACGGCAGACGAATGAAACGGCACAAGGAGGGTTTCGGACAATGAAGCTCACATTTCTTGGCGCGGCCCGCGAGGTGACGGGCAGCCGGTTTCTGCTTGAGGCCGCGGGCAGGAACATCATGGTGGACTACGGCATGGAGCAGGGCACGGATCTGTACGAAAACGCGCCGCTGCCCGTGCCCGAAAGCCGCATCGACTATGTGTTTCTGACGCACGCGCACATCGACCACAGCGGCTACCTGCCGCTGCTTTACAAAAACGGCTTCCGGGGCGCCATCTTCGCCACCGACGCCACCGCCGACCTGTGCCGCATCATGCTCCTGGATTCGGCCCACATTCAGGAGAGCGACGCGCAGTGGAAAACCCGCAAGGCCCAGCGCCAGGGCAAGCCGTCCGTGGAGCCGCTCTACACCCAGGAGGACGCGCTGGGCGCGCACGGGCTGATCCGGCCCTGCCGCTACGGTCAGCGCGTGGAGGTGTGCCCCGGGGTGAGCCTCCGCATGGTGGACGTGGGGCACCTGCTGGGCTCGGCCTCCATTGAGGTCACCGTGACCGAAGGGACGCAGACGCGCGTAATCGTCTTTTCCGGCGACATCGGCAACCTCCATCAGCCCCTCCTGCGCGACCCGCAGTACCTCACCGCCGCCGATCTGGTCGTGATGGAATCCACCTACGCGGGCCGCTCCCACGGCCCCGCCCCCGACACCATCGGCGCTCTGACCCGCGTCCTGCAGGAGACCTTCGACCGGGGCGGCAACGTGGTCATCCCAAGCTTCGCGGTGGGCCGCACGCAGGAGCTGCTCTACTTCATCCGCCAGATCAAGCAGGAGGGCCGCGTGCATGGGCACGACGGCTTCCCCGTCTACGTGGACAGCCCGCTGGGCATCGAGGCCACCACCATTTTCAATGAAAACACCCGCGAGTGCGCGGATGAGGAAACCCTCGCCCTGCTCAGGGCCGGGATCAACCCGCTGACCTTTGACGGCCTGCGCGTCGCCCAAAGCGCCGAGGAAAGCAAGCTCATCAACACCGATTCCACGCCCAAGGTGATCCTCTCCTCCAGCGGCATGTGCGACGCGGGCCGCGTGCGCCACCACCTCAAGCACAACCTCTGGCGGCCCGAGTGCACGGTGCTCTTCGCGGGCTACCAGAGCGTGGGCACGCTGGGCCGCAGCCTCGTGGACGGCGCGAAGGAAGTCAGGCTCTTTGGCGAGACCGTGGCCGTTCACGCGAACATCGAGGCCCTCCCGGGCATCAGCGGCCACGCCGACGACGCGGGGCTGATGCGCTGGATCTCCGCCTTTGAGCAAAAGCCCCGCCACGTCTTCGTCGTGCACGGCGAGGACGAGGCGGCCGCCGCCTTCGCCGGCCGCCTGCAAATCGAGCTGGGGCTGGAGGCCAACGCCCCCTACAACGGCGAAAGCTGGGACCTGCTCGCCCTGACCTGCCTGGCCGGGGGCAACCGCGAGCGCCTGCGCAGGCCCTCGCGCGAGGCCGCCGCGCTGGACGCGCTGCCCGCCCGCAGGCCGCCCGCGCACGCCGCCGCAAAGCCCGATTCCTCCACCGCCTACGGCCAGCTGGTGCTGGCGGGCGAGCGGCTCAGCGCCCTCATCCGCCGCATGCAAAGCCGCGGCGCGAAGCAGCAGAGCCGCCTGGCCCGGCAGATCAACACCCTCGTCAAAAAATTCGGCCGCCGCTAAGGCGTCCTTGCGGGGACGGCGCAAGCCGTCCCCGGCGTTTTGTCTTTCCGCAGTCTCTCAATAGACAAGCTGACAAAAAAATGCTATACTTTTTGAAAAGATATTTGCGCGCTGCCGGGAGCTGATCGCCATGAAACGCATGAAAGCCGTGTTGACCGTGTGCCTTCTGGGGGCGCTGCTTTGCGCATGCGGTCCCACGGACGGCGCGCCCGAGGCCGCCGCGCCCACCGCCGCCCCCGTGTTGCTGGGCTTTTCCCAGCTGGGATCGGAAAGCGCCTGGCGCGTGGGCAGCACGCGCAGCATCGAGGAGGCCGCCCAGCGTCACGGCGTGGATCTGATGATGCTCAACGCCTACCAGAAGCAGGAAAAGCAGATCGACGCCATCCGTTCCTTCATCTCCTACCGGGTGGACGTGATCTCCTTCGCGCCCATCGTGGAGGACGGATGGGACACCGTGCTCACCGAGGCCAGGGCCGCCGGCATCCCCGTCATTCTGGTGGACCGGCTCATCACCACGCAGGACGAATCGCTCTACGCCTGCTTCGTGGGCGCGGACTTCATCAAGGAGGGCCGCAGCGCGGGCGAATTTCTCATCAAAAAGGCCGACGCCATGGGCGCGGAGCACCTCAACATCGTGGAGATCACCGGCACCGAGGACTCCACGCCCCAGCGCCAGCGCCATCAGGGCTTTCATGAGACCATCGAGGGCGACGAGCGCTTCACGGTGCTGGAGAGCATCTCGGGCGACTTTCTGGTGTCCAAGGGCGAGGAGTGCATGCGCTACCTCCTGGACAAGTACGGCGAGGACATCGACGTGCTCTACTCCCACAACGACGGCATGACCCTGGGCGCCATCGACGCCATCCGCGAGTACGGGCTGGCGCCTGGCAGCGACATCATCATCATCACCGTGGACGGCGAGCAGGCCGCCATCGACCTGCTCAAGGCCGGGGAGATCAACTGCGTGGTGGAGTGTACCCCCAACCTGGGCGATTCGGTGATGGAGCTGGCCAAGAAGCTCGCCGCCGGGGAGGAGGTTCCCAAGATGACCCATCCCGACGAGGAGGTCTTTACCGAATTCGACGACCTGAGCGATCTCGCGCCGCGGGGGTACTGAGGGCCATGAAGCACACCAGAAGCGGCCAGAGCATCACAGGGCAGGTCAACATGGCGTCCCGCACGCTCACGGCAATCCTGGTCCTGCCCGCGGTCATCAGCCTCGCACTGATGCTGGTCAACGCGGCGTGGTATCAGGCATCGGTTTCGCGCATGGAGGAGGTGGCCGCGCTCAAGCCCGTCGTCTCCACGGATATCCCGGAAATGGTCTGGGTCACGGTTTCGGGCCGCGCCACGTTTGAAACCTGCGGCGTCTACGAGGCCATCGAGCAGGTCAACCAGGCCCTGGACGCCATGACCGCCAAGGACGGCCCCGGCGCGCGCCTGGAATTGACCGTGGCCCGCCGCACCATGGAAACGCTCGCCCAGTACGTGCGCCAGATCGAGCAGAACCTCAAAAACAACGTGCCCGTGGTGGAGAGCGAGCGCGTGCTGGAGGAGGTCCGCGACGTGGCATCGCTGGTGGACTCGATGCTGGAGGACTACATCTCCGCCGAGATCAGCCGCACGGCCCTGAGCAACCAGCAGATGACCCGCATCGTGCTGTGCTCGGCGGGCGCGGAGGCGCTAATCCTGCTGGGGGCCCTGGCCCTCTCGGCCCGCATGGGCCGCCGCATGGCCGGGCTCATCCGCAGCCCCATCGAGCGGCTGGAGCATTTCGCGGGCATGATGGCGGGCGGCAACCTCTCCGCCCGCGTGCCGCCCACGGACCTCAGCGAGCTCAAAAACCTCACCGAGGGCATCAACGTCAT
>CALVKX010000161.1 GCA_944333375.1 uncultured Eubacteriales bacterium | reverse complement strand
ACAAATAAGGACTGAAACTTTGATACAAGGTTTCAGTCCTTTTCTTTATGTTCTTGCAGAATCCAAATGCAAAACGGATTTTGCACCCGGAAATTTGCAGCTTTTCAACTTATTTCCATCGCCGCCATCCCCAGAGAAATTTCTTCCTTAAAAGCTGCACAGAGAAAATGCACCCACTTTCCTCGGTGGGTGCATAACAAAACGATTGCCCGGCTTTCGTTTTGCAGTTGAGGGCTATCGTTTTGCGAATAGCCCTTTCGTTTTGTTTTGGGTGCAAATAAAAACACAAAGACGTTGTGTGCTGGGCAGATATGAAGAAAATCATTAACAAGACTAAAGCGGCTTATATTTTCAGGCTTGGAAGAAACAGATAGTTTAGTGTCAGGCGAATGGTATAAAGAATTTTACCCAATATTCAAGTATACATAGGCATGGCAGCGCGTACTTCGTTTAATGAAAGCTTGCCAAGAATACGCTGAAAGTTCGCTTCATGCTTATATTCCTCCAGGCTTTCGAAGTGTTCCCCATAGGCGGTATTCAGCGGCGCTAAATATTGTCTGCAATGAGTTTTTGCTCCGTTGCAGTTTGCTTTATGAAGAATAATCCACAGTTCAAAGGTGAAATTGCTATATCCCAGCCGGTACTTGATGTTCTTCCCCAGGCTCTGGGCGGCTTTCATGCGATCGAGTGTGGCCATGAATTGCCGGGCATGAACAGAGTCTTCACTTTCCCGATCAAACACATGCGTGATCTCGGTTTTCTGCAGAATAGTCATTCCCTTGGCGCGGGCCAGAGGATCTTTCTGAATCTTCGAATCCAGCTTTACCGTGTACTTGGCATCCCTACTATTGATGCGATCTTGCAGCCAATCCAGATACCACTTTTCCGTTTCGCCTTCCACAGAAAAATAATAAGTGAGTTTTTCCTTTCTCATGATCTTGCCTCGCTTTCCTGGCCAAGAAGCTTCTCAAAGAGGGGCAAGAAATCCACATCCCGGATTGCACCATAACGATCTATGAAGTAGTTACGCATATAATCTTCATTTTTTCGCACACCATTGGAACCAGCCGTGCCAAAGTCAGACAGTGCGTAGGAACTGCTCCTATGCGTCCGTTCATCGCGCTCCACAAACTTGATTTCATCACGTCTAAACAGATTGGCGTTCAGGAAAATCGGATTATGCGTGTTGAAAATCAACTGGGCATGATGGATATTAATATCATCGTTGTGGAAAATGTTGATGATATTCATCAGTGCCATGGGATGGATCGAGGCATCGAATTCATCGACAACCAAAGTTGCTCCATTCATCAACGCATTGACCACCAAAGGAAACATATTGATAAATCGGATGGTTCCATAGGATTCGAAGACTTCGGCGGATATTGCCTTACCTTTTTCTCCAGTCTTGAATATGGAGCAAAGCTTTGCTTCGGAGGAATCGCTGTCGACCACATAACCGATTGCATTTGAATTGATGCCAAACGTCTCCGCAGCTTCAGTCAGTGTTTTCTCAACATAGACAGACTTCTTCTTTGGATCGCTGAACCTCCGGGCAACAAGCCCTTCGCCGTAACGCGGCGGCACGTGCGGACCTAAAGCGCAATCCCGCGGTTTCAGCCCGCCAGCTCAGGAGCCATAGGCATTGGAAACCTTTCGCCGCCGGCTCGCACCCTCCGCCGGCTCTCTGAAGGCTCCGCGTTTCCGCCCTCTCCGTCATGGCCTTTCGCTTACAAGACATTGTAACAGGGGTTTTGAAAATGTCAAGAAAAAATCTTCTCTCCGCCGCGCCAAAAGCGCCCCGGCCGCCTCAGGCAAAGCGTCGCCGGGCGCTTTTGCGCTTCCCGCCGTCCGCGCGTTTTTCGATTTTACCCAGTCTTTACACAAATGCCAGCCTTTCCTTAACAGGCCTCCCGTATACTTTCACCCGTACAAACAACAAAGGAGGCCAAAAGGTATGAAAAAGGTTGTAGGAATTCTTCTGAGTCTGGCGCTGCTGGCCGGCACGGCCGTCGCGGCCGGCGAATTCGACTATGCGCAGGACATCACCGTGGTCAGCCGCGAGGAAGGAAGCGGCACGCGCGGCGCGTTTATCGAGCTGCTGGGCGTTGAGAAGAAGGACGAAAGCGGCAACAAGATCGACTACACCACCGAGGAAGCCGTTATCACCAACAGCACCAACGTGATGATGACCACCGTCGCCGGCAACGAAGCCGCCATCGGCTATTCCAGCATGGGCTCGCTCAACGGGACCGTCAAGGCGCTCAAGGTGGACGGCGCGGAAGCGACCGTGGAGAACATCAAATCCGGCGCCTATCAGGTGTCCCGTCCCTTCAACATCGCCACCGGGGGCGAGGTGAGCGAAGCCGCGCAGGATTTCATCTCTTACATTCTCTCCGCCGAGGGCCAGGCCGTGGTTTCCGAGAACGGCTACATTCCCCTGGATGACGCCCCCGCCTATGCCGGCAAGCAGGTTTCCGGCAAGATCGTGGTCGCCGGTTCCTCCTCCGTCACGCCGGTGATGGAGAAGCTCAAGGAGGCCTATGCGTCCGTCAATCCCAACGCCGAGATCGAGATCCAGACCAGCGACTCCACCACCGGCATGCAGAGCGCCATCGACGGCGTGTGCGACATCGGCATGGCCTCCCGCGCCCTCAAGGACAGTGAGCTGGAAGCGGGCCTGACCGGCACCACCATCGCCATGGACGGCATTGCCATCATCGTCAACCCCAACAACCCCGTGGACGGCATGACCGCAGCGCAGATCGAGCAGATCTTCACCGGCGAAGTGACCACGTGGGAAGGCTTTCAGAAATAAACCATGAGTGGAAAGTTTAAGGAAACGGCCATGCGGTGCGTGTTCTGCGCAACCGCATGCGCCTGTATACTGGCGGTATTTCTCATCTGTTTCTTCCTGTTCTCCAACGGCCTTCCCTTCTTTGGCAAGGTCAGCCTGTGGGACTTTCTCACGGGAGAAAAGTGGAAGCCCGGCAACAACATCTTCGGAATTCTTCCCATGATCCTGGGCAGCGTGTACGTAACCGGCGGCGCCCTGCTTTTGGGGGCGCCTCTGGGCGTGCTTACCGCTATCTTCCTTGTTCGGTTCTGCCCCGCCAGACTATACCGCGTGCTCAAGCCTGCGGTAGCGCTGCTGGCCGGCATCCCTTCGGTGGTCTACGGCTTTTTCGGGCTGACGGCCATCGTGCCCTTCGTGAAGAATACCTTCGGCGGGGATGGTAACAGCATGCTCACGGCGTGCATCCTGCTGGCGATGATGATTCTGCCCACAATCATTTTGCAGGCCGAATCCGCGATTCGCGCAGTACCCGAAAGCTACTTCGAAGGCAGCCTTGCGCTGGGGGCGACGAGGGAGGCCAGCGTGCTGCGCACGGTGGTTCCCGCCGCCAGAAGCGGTATTCTGGCTGCCATCATCCTGGGCGTGGGGCGCGCCGTGGGCGAAACCATGGCCGTGATGATGGTGGCAGGGAACCAGGCCCGCATGCCCAAGGGTCTTTTGAAGGGCATCCGCACCATGACCGTCAACATCGTCATGGAAATGGGCTACGCGGCGGATCTTCACCGCGAGGCGCTCATTGCCACAGGCGTGGTGCTGTTTGTGTTCATTTTGCTCATTAACGCGCTGTTTTCAGCGCTCAACAGGAGGCAGGTGCAATGATTCGATCCATGCTGCGGCGCGCCGGGCGTTATCCCGGCTCATTCGCCATCCGCCTGCTGTGCGCCGCTGCCGCGCTGATCGTGGCCGCGGCGCTCCTGCTGGTGATCGGCTATATCCTCGTAACCGGTATCCCACACCTCAAGCCCAGCCTGTTTGCGCTGGAATATAACAGCGAGAACGTCAGCCTCCTGCCCGCCCTTTTTAACACCGTCATCATGACGCTTCTGTCCCTGGCCCTGGCGGTGCCGCTGGGTGTGGGCGGCGCGATCTATCTGGCGGAATACGCAAACCGCGCATCCGGGATCGTCAAGGCGGTACGCCTGACCGCCGAAACCCTCGCCGGAATTCCCTCCATCCTCTATGGGCTGTTCGGCATGATGTTCTTTGTCACCTCGCTCAGGTGGAGCTACTCTCTGCTGGCGGGCGGCATGACGCTGGCGGTGATGATCCTTCCCCTGATTCTGCGCACAACCGAGGAGGCGCTGCTCTCCATTCCCGACAGCTACCGCGAGGGCAGCTTCGGCCTTGGTGCGGGGAGGCTGCGCACGGTAACGCACATCGTCCTGCCCCCGGCCATGAGCGGCATCCTGGCAGGCGTCATCCTCTCCATCGGCCGCGTGGTCGGTGAAACAGCCGCTCTGATCTATACCGCCGGGACCGTGGCGGACTGGCCCGAAAACGTGATGAGCTCGGGCCGCACGCTGGCGGTGCACATGTATGTGCTTTCCGGCGAAGGACTGCATGTCAGCGAGGCCTCCGCCACGGCGGTGGTGCTGATGGTAATCGTGGTGGGAATGAACGCCCTGAGCGCTTTTGCGGCCAGGAGACTGACGGGGAGATAAGGCATGGACAAGATCCGAATTGAAAACCTTGATCTGTATTACGACAAATTTCACGCGCTCAAAGGGATCGATCTGAGCATCCCCCGCAACCGCGTCGCGGCATTTATCGGCCCTTCCGGATGCGGAAAGAGCACGCTGCTCAAGACCCTCAACCGCATGAACGATCTGGTGCCCGACTGCCGCGTCACGGGAAAGGTGCTGCTGGACGGCACGGACGTCCTCACCCCCGGCACGGATGTGAATCTTCTCAGGAAGCGCGTCGGCATGGTCTTTCAAAAGCCCAACCCCTTCCCCATGAGCGTCTATGACAACATCGCCTACGGCCCGCGCACGCACGGCATCCACGGAAGGGCCAGACTGGACGAGGTGGTGGAGCAGTCCCTGAGGCAGGCGGCCATCTGGGACGAGCTCAAGGAC
>CALVKX010000160.1 GCA_944333375.1 uncultured Eubacteriales bacterium | reverse complement strand
CATCGAGGAGCCGCAGTACCTGCAGCTGTTCTGCAACAGCGTGCTGTATGCCGGGGCCATTCTGGTAGGCCAGGGCCTCGTGATTCCGCTCACGGCCTATGCGCTCAGCCGCTTCCGGTTTCGAGGACGCGATGCGCTGTTCTTTCTGGTGCTGGTGCTGATGGTGCTGCCCTTCCAGGTGACCATGGCCCCCAGCGTGATGACCCTTCGGGCCCTGGGACTGCTGGATACGATCTGGGCGGTGATTCTGCCCATGATCTTCTCGCCCTTTTACCTGTTCCTGGTGCGCCAGTTCATGATCGGCATTCCGGGGGAAATCGTCGAGGCCGGGCAGATGGACGGCGCGGGCACGCTGCGCTGCTTCGTGCATGTGATGCTGCCGGTGTGCCGTCCCATCCTGTGCGCGGCGGCGGCGCTGAGCTTTGCCGACAGCTGGAACATGGTCGAGCAGCCGCTGATCTACCTGACCGATCAGTCCATGCAGCCGCTGTCGGTCATGTTCAACCAAATCAACACCGATTCTACCGGCGTAGCGTTTGCGGGCGCGGCGCTGTACCTTTTGCCCATGCTGCTGATCTACATCTACTTCCAGGATGACATCCTCCTGGGCGTGCAGCTAAGCGAGCTCAAATAGGAGGGGGAGGGTTTCCGATGAACAAGAAGAAGCGGGCGCTCAAGGCGCTGGTATGGCTGGGCGTGATCGTGGCGGCATGCATGTATTTTTCGCGCACCATCCAGACCATCACCACGCCCAAGGTCAAGCTGACGCAGGCGACCACGGGGCGCATCGAGCAGAAGATCTCCGTGGAGGCCAAGCCGTACTTTCCCGTGGAGACGGAGATCACGCTCAACAAGGCCAAGGATTATCCCATCACCGTTGACAAGGTGTATGTAAAGCCCGGCCTGCTGGTCAAGGAGGGCGATACGATCTTCACCGCCACCATCAACGACTACCAGACCAAGGAAGAGGACCTGCTGAGCAAATACAACGAAAAGTCGCAGGAGCTCATCGACCTGGACATCAAAAACCGCAAAAGCTCCAAGCAGAGCATGCAAAACGACCTGTACAACCTCATGATCGAAAAGCAGGACGCGCTTAACGAGGCGGAGAGCAAGGCGCGTCTGGCCGCGGCTGCCGAGGGGATCGAGCTGACCTTTGACCAGACCCTCTGGGAGGCCAAGGCCACCCAGGCCGGCGCGACGGACGAAACCATGGCTCTCATCCGCGCCGCTGCCGCCGCCCGCGAGGCGTTCCAGACCGCGCGCGACGATTTCTACGCCAGCTACGAAAACAAGAAAATCAAGGTCAGCGACGAGGTTTTCAAGTACATCAACGACCGAAACAAGCTGCTGGAGGAGATGCAGGACCTCAGCGACCAGATGGTCAAGCTCCTGGAGGCCAAGCAGGCGCTGGGCACGGTGACGGCCACCAGCGAGGGATACATCGTGGCGCTGGACCTCAAGTCCGGCGACACCTATGACGGGCAGAAGGAGGCCTATACCATCGCCAAAAAAGAGGACGTTCCGGTGCTGCGCGCCGACGTGACCGATCTGAAAAAGGATGTGTCCGAGGGGGCGCGCGTGGAGATGGCGGGCGATTATGACACCTTCCGCAGCGAAGTCACCGCCGTGGTGGATGACACCGACGGGCGCAAATACGCGGAAATCGAACTTACGGACGATTTCCTGCGCGCGGCGGGCGGCATGCAAAAGCTCTTGCAGGATGGGAGCCTGCAAGTGAGCATCGTCTTCCGCGCTCGCAAAAACGCCACCATCATCCCCGCCTCCGCGCTCAGGAGCGAGGGCGAGGGCGAATACGTCTTTGTGGCGGAACGCGAATACGGCGGGTTCCTCAACTCGGGTGGGCTCAAGGCCAAAAAGGTGAGCGTGACCGTGATTGACCGCAGCGACACGGCGGTCAGCGTACAGGAGGACCTGAGCTATCAGAGCATCATCGACCGCGCCGACCGTACCGTGGAGGACGGAAAGCCCGTGATGGAGTATGTGGAGTAATCTATGCTGAGAGCATTTTGCAAACGCCGCAGGGGGACGCTTGTGCTGCTGGGCATCGCGCTTGCGGTCATGGCCTTCGCGTGGGTGAACATTCAGGCCGTGCCAGGCACGTTTCAGCACGTCTATGCCGCGCCAAAGCCCGTGGCCGAACAGGAGGGCGGCGAGGCGGTCAACAGCGGCCTGCGCGAGGCCCGCGATAAGACCCGGGAGCTGGAAACCGCGCTGGAGGGCGCCTGCGAGGACGCGACGATTTACGCGCTTTCCCAGCCCGCGACCGTATCCGTGCCGGACGGGGGAAAGAGCACGAGCGCGCGCCTTGTGGGCGTGGAGGAAAGCTGGTTCTATCTTCATCAGCCCGTGCTGCTCAACGGCCGCCAGCTCTATCCCGACGAGTGCATCTACGGCGACCTGGTGGCGATGGTGGATGAGCAGCTCGCGGTGGCGCTGTTTCAATACGCCGAGCCGCTGGGCGAGGAGATCGAGGCCGCGGGCCAGCGCTATCGGATCGTAGGCGTGGTCAAGGCAGGCAAGCGCGTGGGCGATCAGATGGATTACAGCCTCTACGTGCCCTTTCGCTCGCTGGAGGAAAGCGGCGCGGAGCTGACCGCGCTGGTCTATGAGGCCCGGCCCGTACAGGGCGCGGGCGGATGGTCAGCGTTTGAGTCGGCGGTGGAAAAGCTGGGCGGGGGAACCACCATCAGCCTTATCAAGGAGCGCATGAACGCAGCCATGCCCATGCGCATGCTCTTTACGCTATGCGGCATGGTGCTCGCCCTCTGGGGCGTGCGGTGGATGAACCGGCGCAGCGCGCGCTTTGCCCAGGCGTATCAGGAGCGCCTTCAGACCCAATATGCGGCCCGACTCATGGGCTTTGCGGCAGGGCGGATCGTGCTTCTGGCCATCGGCTACGCCGCGTGCGCGGTGGCGCTGGCCTGGCTGTTTACCAAGCTGGTGGAGCCGGTCTTTACCTTCCCCGAATGGGTGCCCGCCGTGCTGGTGGAGCCCGCGGACATTCAGACCGCCTTCTGGAACGTGTGGCAGACCCCGGCTACGGTGGTGGAGTACCGGACGCCTGAATTGTTGCGACTTCGGTTCCTGCGCGAGGTGATGGCGTGGTCCTGCGGCGCCGCCGCGCTGCTCATCGGCAGCCTGGCGACGGGGGCGGGCGCGTTTTTCCGGCGCGGGAAGGAGGGCGGTGCATGAACCCGACGCTGGAATACAAGATCAAGATGCTTCCCGAAAGCCCCGGCTGCTACATCATGAAGAGCCGGGGCGAGGTCATCTACGTCGGCAAGGCCGTCAACCTCAAAAACCGGGTGCGGCAGTATTTTCATGGCTCGCACACGCCCAAGGTGGCCGCGATGGTCAGCCGCGTGGACGACTTTGACCTGATGCTCTGTCAGACCAACTTTGAGGCGCTGACGCTGGAGTGCAACCTCATCAAGAAGCACCGGCCCTTTTACAACATCCTGCTCAAGGACGACAAGCACTACCCCTACCTGCGCATCGACCTGAACGAGCCCTATCCCCGCCTGACACTGGCGCGCAACATGGATGGCCAGGGCGCGGGCGTGAAATACTTCGGCCCCTACATCGGCGCCACGGCCGTGCGGCAGGTGATGGACGAGGTGCGGCGGTTTTTCCCGCTGCGCACCTGCAACCTCAGCCTTCCGCTCAAAACGCCGCGGCGACCCTGCGTGCACCATCAGATCGGCCGGTGCCTGGCTCCCTGCGCGGGCGGGGTGAGTCAGGAGGCGTATCAGGCCATCCTCAGGCGCGTCATCGACTTTTTGAACGGGGACAGCCGCGAGCTGCTCTCCGAGCTCAGCCGCGAGATGAACGAGGCGAGCGCGCGCATGGAGTACGAGCAGGCGGCCGTGCTGCGCGACAAGATCGCCGATATCCGCCAGCTCATGGAGGAGCAGCATGCCATCCAGACGCGGGACGTGGAGCAGGACGTGCTGGCGGTGGCGATGGACGGGCAGGACGCCATGGTGCAGCTCACCCACATCCGCGCGGGCCGCATCGAGGGCGGGCGGGCCTTCCTGATGGAGCGCTGCGGCCAGGAGGCGCCGGAGGCCGTGCTGGCCGGCTTCCTGACGCAATACTATGACGACGGGCATCTGATCCCGCGAAACGTGCTGGCGCAGGCCCTGCCGGAGCCGCTGGAGGAGTTGGAGCGGTGGCTGCGCGAGCGGCGAGGCGGGGCGGTGACGCTTTCCGTGCCTCAGCGGGGCGACAAGGTTGATCTGGTCCGCCTGGCGCTCAAAAACGCCGAGGACGCGCTCACCAAGCACCGACAGAGCGCCGAGGTCAGGGACATGCGCACCCGCCAGGCCATGCTCGAGCTTAAGGAGGCGCTCAGCCTGCCCGCTTTGCCCCGGCGCATCGAGGGCTATGACATCTCCAACACCCAGGGCATTTTGAGCGTGGCGAGCATGGTGGTCTTTCAGGACGGCCTGCCCGACAAGAAGGCCTACCGCATCTACCGTATCAAGACCGTCGAGGGCGCCAACGACTTCGCCTCCATGGCGGAGGTCATCACCCGCCGCTTCACCCATGGCCTCAGGGAGCGCCACGAGCGGGAGGAAGCGGGGCTTGACCCGGATGCAGGGAGTTTTTCCCGGATGCCCGACGTGATTTTGATCGACGGCGGCCCGGAGCAACTGCTCTTCGCGCACCGCGCCATGCAGGAGGCGGGCGCGAGCGTGCCGATGTTCGGCCTGGCCAAGCGCTTTGAGGAGATCTACCTGCCGGGACGGGAGGACCCCATCGTGCTGGACCGGCGCTCCAACGCCCTGCATCTGGTGCAGTACGTGCGCGACGAGGCGCACCGCTTCGGCATCACCCACCACCGGGCGCTGCGCGGCAAGGAGGGCTTGAAAAGCGAGCTGTCGGCCATCCCCGGCGTGGGGCCCAAGAAGCA
>CALVKX010000159.1 GCA_944333375.1 uncultured Eubacteriales bacterium | reverse complement strand
GGACACGTCTACGCCGACACCGGCACCTACGTAGACAGACACAACGACGCCCACGGTAACGGACACGACAACGCCCTAAAAACGGATGCGGCGGAGCAGGCTGAGGCAGCGCTTTCTTCAAAATGCTGTTAAGCCGTCAGACGGCGCACGTCTAAACGAAGTTATGCGCACCCTTCCCGGCCGAAGCCGGGAAGGGTGTCCCCGGATCCCCTACACGGAGGGCCTATGCTGACCAAACATGCCAGAAATGCAATCCTTTCTCTCGCCCTGTCCGCCCTGTTTGCCGCCATATGCCTTGCGGGCCTGTTTTATCAGCCGGACCAGATGCTGTCCGACTGGCTCTATCAGGCTCCAGAGGCGCTGGACGGCAACATCTTTGTCATAGGCATAGACGACCGCGCCATGGAGGACATCGGCCCGTATCAGACCTGGGGGCGCGACGTGATGGCCATGGCGCTGGAAGCGCTGAACGCGGACCCGGACTGCCGTCCCGCGGTCATCGGGATAGATGTGCTCTATACCGGCGAATCCGACCCGGAACTGGACGCATACCTTGCCGAGGCCGCCGGCGCCTATGGCAATGTGGTCGTGGCTTCCGTCGCCAACTTTGATTCCCAGCTCGTTACGCAGGAGGACGGCAGCTTCTATATGCAGGACTATGCCATTTCCTCCTACGAGGAGCCGTATGAGGCGTTAAAGGCGGTGACAACCCAGGGGCACATCAACGCCATGTACGATCAGGACGGCGTGTTGCGGCACGGAATCCTGCAAATTGATCTGCCTGACGGAGAGAGTATTCCGCTGTTTGCCTACGCCATCTATCAGAAATATGCCCTTGCGGCGGGACTGCCCACCGAGCTGGAGGTGCCCACCGATTCGCGGCATCGGTTTTATGTGGACTTCTCGGCGCTACCCGGCGGTTTTTATGACGGGATCTCTGTGTCGGACCTGCTTTCCGGGGATTTTCCGGCGGAACTGTTTGCGGATGCCATTGTGCTCATCGGCCCCTACGCGCCCGGCCTGTCCGACTATGTGACCACCGCCATCGACCGCGCCTCGCTGATGTATGGGGTGGAGTACCAGGCGAACATGATCCACCAGATGATCCACCAGAACTTCAAGCGCGAGGTTTCAAACCTTGCGCAGGCCGCGGTACTCTTTTTGATCGCCTCGGCGTGCCTCTGGGTTTTCATCGGCGGAAGGCTGCTTCATTCAACGGTGCTGTGGGCCGTATCGGCCGGCGGTAGCGTCCTGCTTTGCAAGCTCCTTTATAATGCCGGAATCGTGCTTCATCCGCTCTGGCTGCCCCTGTGCATCACGGCCTTCTATGTGAGCGCCGTAGCGGTCAACTATGTGCGCGCCTCCCTGGAAAAACGCCGCATCTCCGAAACCTTCAAGCGCTATGTCGCCCCGGAAATCGTCGGAGAGCTGCTCAGGGAGGGTACGGATTCCCTCGGCCTGGGCGGCAAGCTGTGTGATATCGCTGTCCTTTTTGTTGACATCCGCGGCTTCACCACCATGAGCGAGCTTCTCACGCCGCAGGAGGTCGTTTCCATTCTCAACCGCTATCTGACCCTGACCACGGATTGCATCATGAAAAACCATGGCACGCTGGACAAATTCGTGGGTGACTGCACCATGGCCATCTGGAATGCGCCCATCGCCCAGGACGACTACGTGATGAAGGCCTGCCGGGCGGCGCTGGACATGGTGGAGGGCTCCAAGGCGCTCTCCCAGGAGCTGCTGGACAAGTTCGGCCGCACGGTTTCCTTTGGCATCGGCGTCCATTGCGGCAGCGCCGTCGTTGGAAACATTGGCGCAGAGATGCGCATGGACTTCACCGCCATCGGCGACACCGTAAACACCAGCGCCCGCCTGGAGGCCAACGCACCGGCGGGAAAGATCTATATCAGCCGCGAGGTGGTCGACCGACTGGGCGACAGGATCCTCACAACCTCTCTGGGCGACGGCATATCCTTGAAGGGCAAGTCGCAGAAACTGGAAATCTTCCTGCTGGACGGCATTGCCGATCAGCATTGATCTCAGGGCAGGACAACCGATAATCGGGGAATTAATCAGTGCCGGTGAGCTGCGGCTTTTCTTCGCGGATTGAAAGCAACAGAGAATTGTTGCGCCGGATGCTTTTGAGCTCGTCCTTGGTAAAGGCCAGGGGATAGGCCTCCAGCTCTTTGTTGGAAAGAGGCACCTTGGAAAAGAGCATTTTGGTGGTCATGGGTGCCAGCGGCTGATCCGACAGGCCCAGGAAAACGCCCCAGGTGGTTTGCTCAGTCTGAAAGGGATGGATAACCTCGATGGTCATGGTTTCGATGGGCAAGGTGATGTTTTCCATGATAAAAAAAGAAACCAGCTCATGGGAGATCAGGGAGCCGCGGTAAATGTAGCGCGAGTATTCGGGCTGGTTAAAGTCCTTCAAATTCATGTAAAAGGATGCGGCATAGCCCGTTTTTTCCGGCGTGGAATAGAAGGCCAGCAAAGAGCGGACAAGCTGCTTGATCCGGCCGTCATAATAATATGTGTAGATATAGCCATTGTCAAAAAAGGCGATGGGGGCCTTGACGGGCTTTTTGAAAGAGCTGTTGTAATTGGGAATGTCAAAGAAAAAGGCGGGCTCCAGATTGAGGGCGGAAGCCACCTGATCCAGGGTATTCAGGTCCATGACGATTTCGCCGCTTTCGTACTTGTAGACGGTGGCGCTGCTTCGGCCGATGCGTTTTGCCAGCTGATCTACCGACAGGCCGTGCATTTTGCGAAAGGTCCTGAGGCGTTTGCCCACCAACGTTACCAGCTCGCTCATCGAAACATCCCCTTCTCGTAAAAATATAATAATTCGATGAATTGAAGATGGAATGAACCAGGAACGGCCTTTCCTATATTATAAATGAGGCATAATTATCGTGTCAATATAAATTTTCTACTGAATTATCTTTTAAAAAGAAATATGGATTCCTTTACACACCCCTGCAAATATGATAAAAGGTAAGTAACATAATGCTTTGATAGGGGAAGGTAGAACAGAAAGGAAAAAATGGATTGTTCTGCCGTTGTGTTTGGTGTGTATACAAATGCGTTGTAAGGGAGAGGACAATATGACACATGCGGAAATCGGTGCGCTTCTGAAGAAAGAAATGGTGCCGGCACTTGGATGCACGGGTCCCACTGCGTATGCGCTGGCAACGGCGTGCTGTCGGCCGTTTCTTACGGCCAAACCCAGGCAGGTGGATATCTATGTGAGCCCCGCTTTTTTGAAAATCGGCTTTGGCGTGGCCACCCCTGGAACATCCAAACCCGGTATTCCGGTTGCGGCCGCCATTGGTTTGGTAGGCGGCGATTACCGGCTTGGATTGCAGGTGCTCAAACCCTGCACGGCCCGGGATGTCGAGGAGGCGCTTGCGCTGGAAGCCAGCGGCATCTTCAGGGTGTGCGCCGAATCCGGCAAAACGGGCGTGTATGTACGCGCCGAAGTAACCACCGAGAACGAAGAGGTGATCGCCGTCGTTGAGCACACCCATGACGGCGTTTCGCTCATTCAGGTAAACGATGAGGTTAAATACCGCTCGGAGGCCACGCAGGAAGCAAGCATCGAGGATGACCCGGCGCAGCTTTCCCTGGAGGACATCTTCAGCTATGTCAAGGCAGCGGACCCTGAGGATCTGACATTTTTGTGGGATGCGTACCGAATGAACGTGGCGCTGGCCGAGGACGGGATCAAACGGGGCTTCGGACTGGCTACGGGCCGCGCTTTCCTGCAGGAGTGGTGGAACGGTCGCCAAGCGCCTGCCGATTTGTACGAAAATCCCCTGGCCTATTTGCCAGACGGCATTGCCGAACGCGCGAAAATTCTGGTCGCGGGCGCCTCGGATGCGCGCATGGGCGGAAGTCGCCTGCCTGCTGTGGCGGCCATGGGAGATGGCAATCAGGGCATAACGGCCACGATTCCCGTGGGTGTGGCGGCGGAGCTGATGGGCAAGGGCCGCGAGGAAAGCGTGCGCGCCCTGGCGCTCAGTTGTCTGATGCTGTTCTACATCAAAATGAAAATCGGCCGCGTCGCTGCGTTCTGCCTGTGCTCCATCGCTTCCGCGGCGGGCGTCTCGGCGGGCGTGGGATTTCTGAAAGGCATGAGCGAGCAGCAGATCAAGGCGGCGGTTAAAAATGTCGTTTCGCCGCTTTGCGGCATGCTGTGCGACGGCGCAAAAAATGCCTGCGCGCTTAAGATGGCCATTGCCACCACCACGGCGCTCTCCTGCGTGGACCTGGCTGCCAATGACGTGGAATGTGGCTTTTATGACGGCGTGGCAGACGAAACGCTGGAATATACGGTAGGATGTATTTCGCAGATCGCCACCCGGAGCATGAGCATGCTGGACGAATGTATGGTGGATGAAATTGTGAAAAAGACGGAGCGAAAGCGCCTGGAATCGCTCAATCCAAACGTCTGAACGTCAGAAAGGGAGGGAATGAACATGGGCAAGCAACACATCTATTTCTCCGACGATCACACTTCACCCTACTGCGACATGGTGGTGGTGGAGGATCGTTACCTGTTAGGAGAACGCATGCCGTAGAGTTGACTGTCTATCTGATATTTCTGGTTGACAAAATCCAGCAATGAAATCCATAGTGAATAGAAACGATAAGCTTGTCCGACTTCCAGAATCATAGCCTTTCCTCCTGAGTTTTGAGTAATAATGCGGTGACTATGCTGCCACTCATGAATTGCTGATGCTTTCCTGCGATGCGCTCAAGCTCAATAGATTAATGATGTATATGATGCGTCGATCGATTACTGCATAGTTCTGATGGATGTACAGCTGTTGCTCTCATTCTTTTAGGCGGTGAACAACGTTCCCTTTCTTTCTGTGTCCATGTTAGACACATGTTTGATTGTGCGTATGCCTTCGGTAGCCCACCACCGGCTGTATCCCCGCTTGCGCAAGCTGGTGGCACACCGGCGCGTTGTG
>CALVKX010000158.1 GCA_944333375.1 uncultured Eubacteriales bacterium | reverse complement strand
CATCTACTACCATCCCACCGACGAGTTCGTGGCAGACTTCATCGGCGAGGCCAATTTCATCAAGGGAACCGTCAAGGGCATGGAGGGGAAGGACTGCGTCGTGACCATCGAGGGCCGCGACGTGACCGTGGAAACCGACACGACCCGCGAAGCGGGCGCCGAAGCCGAGATCGTGCTTCGGCCCGAGGCCATTTGGATCGCCTCGGAGGGGCTGCTGCCCTGTAC
Organism: uncultured Eubacteriales bacterium; assembly: GCA_944333375.1. Next base: position 4,824 of record CALVKX010000158.1, on the reverse strand, counting down.
GGTGGAGCTGAGCTGCTTCATGGGCAGCTATCAGAACTACCATGTGCGCCTGACGGACGGGACGCTGGTGAAGATCACCGACAGCTGTCCCCTCAACAAGCGCGTCTTTGAGGTCGGCGAGCAAGCCGCCATCTCGTTTGACAAGGACTGCGCGCACCTGCTGTAAGGCGCGTGGAGAATTTGGGAAGGGCCGCCCGGCAGTTCGCCGGGCGGTCCTTTTTTGCGCGCTTCCGCACAAGCCAAAAATATGATATACTGAACCTACCTTTGCGAAAGGAGCCGGAGTGTCAGCATGCCAACCTTTGAAGCCGATCGCGGCGGCCTGCTGTGGGACGCCACGGCGGTGCCCAACGCCTTTTTCTGCGAATACATGCCCGCCGCGCCCGAAGGCCACGTCAAGGTCTATCTCTACGGCCTGATGTGCGCGCATGGAGGCATGACGGAGGAGGGTGATCTGCTGGATGATGCCGCCCGCGCGCTTGGCCTGACCCGCGAGGAGGTGGAGCGCGCCATGCGCTACTGGGAGCGCTGCCGCCTGGTGGAGCGGGTGCAGGACGCGCCGCCGGCCTATCGGTTTTTAAACGTGCAGCAGGCCATGCTCAAGCGCCGCGAGGCGCCTCGCGACGAGGCATACGAGTCCTTTGCCCAGGCGGTGTACGCCGCCTTCGATGAGAGGCGCAAGCTCCACGGCGGCGAAACCGTGCTGGCCTACGAATGGGTCGAACAGCTCGGGCTGCCTGCCGAGGTGGTGCTCATGCTCATCCAGCACATGATCGCCACACGGGGCGTCAACTTCAGCTTCAAGGCCGCCCAGAAGCTGGCGGCGGAGCTGGCCGAGGAGCACATTGCCACCATTGAGGAGGCCGAGGCCGTCTTTCAGCGCTCCGAGGCTGCCATCAGGGGCGCGCGCCGGGTGCTCAGCCGCCTGGGCATGCGCCGCAGCCCCTCCATGGACGAGGTGGATCTCTATCTCAAATGGACGGAGCAGTGGGGCTTTGAGCCAAAGGCCGTCGAAGCCGCCTGCCGCGAGACGACCAAGGGCGCGCCGACCTTCGGCTATCTGGACAAAGTATTGGAAGGCATCCACAGCCGCAGCGGCGGACAGGCCACCACCGGCAAGGCGGTTGAGCGCACATTGGAGGCCGAGCGCGAGGAAACCGCGCGCATCCGCGAGCTGCTTCAGGCGCTGGGCATGAGCCGCGCCGTGGTGGACGACGGCATGCGCCGGCTCTACCGCGGACTGGCGGCGTCCGGCGGGCATGAGGCCGCGATGCTGGCCGCGCGGGAGGTGGCTGCCAGCGGCCGCGCGCATACGCTGGACAACGTGGCCGCGCTTCTGGAGGCGTGGAGCGCCAAGGGCCTGGATACGGCGCAGGCCATCGAGGCGCATCTGGAGCAGGTTCGCGCGCTCAACCAGCGCATCCGGGCGCTGATGGAGATCGCCGGGCACCGCGGCGGCATGACGCAGGCCAACCGCGAGCTGCTTGAGACGTGGGAAGAGAAATGGGGCATGCCGGAAACGCTGATTCGTCTGGCGGCGGAGCTGGCGCGGGGCGTGGAAAAGCCCATGCCCTACATGAACCGGCTGCTGGAGGGCTGGCATGCCGCCGGGGTGAGGACGGAGGCGGAGGCGCGCGCCGAGCACGAGCGCTTCCAGAACACCCGCAGGGACGCAGCCCCCAGACGGGTGATCGAGCAGCAGTATGAACAGAGGACCTATGATCCCGATGAGTTCGGCGAGCTTTCGGAGGAACAGCTGGAGGAGTTGAGGCGCAGATGACGCGGGAGCAGATCATGGCGCGCCTGGCGCAGGAGTACGCCCGGCGGCGCGAGGACAACCTACGCCTTTTTGAGCAGCGGCGCGAGGACGCCTGTGCGCGCTGTCCGGGGCTGAGGGAACTGCTGGACCAGCGCCACGCCGCGGTGGTCGAGGGCGTGCGCTCCAGCCTGCTCCAGCCGCGCCGGGACCCGCAGGCCAACGCCGGGCTGGGCGGCCGCATGGCACAGTGGAACCGCCAGATCGCGCAAAAGCTGACCGAGGCCGGGCTGGGCGCGGATTTTTTGCAGCCCGTCTATACCTGTGCCGTCTGCCGGGACGAGGGCTACGTCTATGATCCCTCCCGCCGCATGTGCGACTGCATGCGCCGGGAGCTCAACCGCCGCATCCTGGAGGAAAGCGGCCTGGGCGCCGGAACGGGCTCCTTCGAGACGTTTGATGAGACCATTTTTCCTGACGAGCCGCTGGACGGCGGCCCCTCTCAGCGGCAGGTGATGAGGATGAACCGGGATATCTGCCTGCGCTATGCCGACGGCTTCCCTCAAACCGGGACGCGCGATCTGCTTCTCATGGGAAAAAGCGGCCTGGGCAAGACGTTCCTGTTGCAGTGCATCGCCCGCCGCGTGGCCGAGCGCGGGCATCTCCCCACCTGCGTGAGCGCCTACCGCTTTTTTGAAATGGCGCGCCAGGCCTACATGGAAAACGACGGAAGCAGGCTCGCTCCCCTCATGGAGGCGGAGCTGTTGCTCATCGATGACCTGGGCACTGAGCCGCTGATGAACAACGTGACCGTGACCCAGCTTTTCAACCTCCTCAACGAGCGCCAGCGCAGCGGCCGGCATACGGTTCTGAGCACCAACCTCAGCGTGCAGGAGCTGCGCGAGCGCTATACCGAGCGTGTGACCTCGCGCCTGCTGGACCGGGAAAGCTGCCTGCGCGTGGGCTTTGTGGGCGCCGACGTGCGACGCGTGCGCAGACGGAAGGGGGAAGGGGCGTGAACGTGCAGATCTATGCCTCCAAAAAGAATCCCGATGTGCTCAAGGCCGAACGGTTTTTCAAGGAGCGCCGGATTCCCTATCAGCTGGTGGACCTCAAAAAGCACCGGCTGGGGCGCAGGGAGCTGGAGCTTTTTGCCGCCGCCGCGGGCGCCAGGGCGTTGGTGGACCGCTCGGGAAAGAAGGCGCTGGAGCGCCCCGTGGCGCACATGTCCACCGACAGCCTCATCCTTTCGGAACTTCTGAGCGATCCCTCGGCGCTGGTCAGCCCCATCGTGCGCAGCGGCAGCCGCGTAACCGTGGGCGCGGATGAGACGGAGTGGAAGCGATGGATTAATATGGAAAGCAAACCCTGATTCTTCCATTTATTGAACCAAAAACAGAAAAAAAACAAAAAGGCGATCGGGTGGGGGGATCGCCCGGTAAAGACAAAAAATAGGGAATTTTTTTTAAAAATTGTCCGTTTGGCATCCAAACGGGCGTTTTTTAAAGTAGACTTTTTCGATATGAATGTGATATAGTAACAACGTATATTGGAATCGGCAGCGGGAAGGACGGTTTGCCTTGATCTGTATGAGATTTTGCCGGCGTATGCCGGCGAGATGGAGGACGCTGGGAGGGTAAGCGGCGGGGCTGGAGGCTCAAAAACGCCCATATAAAAAAGTCTACTTTTGTATACTGCCCTTAAAGCGTCCTTCTGGACGATGCTGCCGCGCGGTCCCTGGCCGTGCGGCTTGGTTTTCGGCACCAGCGAAAACGATCTCAATTTGATTGCGCGCAGGCCCTTTCTGCGCGCCCTCGGGAGGGACTTATCGGGATGCTCAAATATGTCGTCAAGCGCGTGTTGCTTGCAATCCTTACCGTATTCATCATTGCGGCCATCACCTTTTTTGCCATGAACGCCATCCCCGGCGGCCCGTTTTCCAGCGAAAAGGCCAAGGACCCCGCTGTGGAAGCCATGCTGATGCAGCGCTTCCATCTGGATAAGCCGGTGCCGGAGCAGTTTATGATCTATCTGGGCAATCTGGCCAAGGGGGATTTCGGCATCTCCCTGAAGACCGGGCGCGAAATCTCCGAGGTGATCTCCGAGTCGTTCTCGGTTTCCGCCACGCTGGGCGGCATGGCGGCGATACTGGCGCTGATTGTCGGTCTGGTGCTGGGTTCGGTGGCTGCGCTTTGCCGCGGCCGTTGGCCCGACCGCGTGATTATCTTTGTGACAACGCTGTTTGTCTCGGTGCCCAGCTTCATTCTGGCGACGATTCTGCTTTTGGTGTTCTGCCTGCAGCTCAGGTGGGTGGGCGTATGGTCGCCCACCAGCCCCAACTATGTGTTGCCGGTCATCGCCCTGGCGCTCTATCCCATGGCCTATATCACCCGTCTGACCAAGTCCAGCATGCTGGATGTGCTGGGTCAGGACTATATCCGCACCGCCCGCGCCAAGGGCGTGCATGAATGGCTGGTTATCGGCAAGCACGCGCTGCGAAACGCCCTGATTCCCGTCATCACCTATGTGGGCCCCATGACCGCCTACATCCTCACCGGCAGCATGGTGGTGGAGACGGTGTTCACCGTGGGCGGCCTAGGCACCAAGTTCGTCAGTTCCATCAACAATCAGGATTACCCCATGATTATGGCCGTGACCATCTTCCTGGCGGTTTTGATGGTGGTCGCCACGCTTTTGAGCGACCTGATCTACAAGGCGGTCGACCCGCGCATCAAGCTTGATTGAGGAGGATGGCGTTCCATGCGAGAGTTTAAAGAGGACAGGCTGCCCAAAAAGAACCTCCTGAGCCTGCAAATTGATCTGAGCAAGTTCTCTCCCGCCACGGACGAGGAGAAGCAGCAGCATGAAACCATGCGCGAATCCACCACCTTTTTCCGTGACGGCATGCGCAAGCTCTTTAAAAACCCGCTGGCCGTGGCCAGCCTGATTGTGCTTGCGGTGCTACTGGTGATTATCGTGGTGGTGCCCTCGGTCTATCCCTATTCCTATTCCCAGATGATCGAGGTCAACGGCAAGCGCGACAAGACGGCCAAGAACCTCGCGCCCTT
>CALVKX010000157.1 GCA_944333375.1 uncultured Eubacteriales bacterium | reverse complement strand
GGCATACTCCAACTTTTGAATTATAGCACAGTTCCGCGCAACTTGTAAACTCTTTTTGCGGGGATTTTTTTCAAGAATTTTGGGAAATTCAGGGGAGGGGGGCGGGGAGGGGCGGGAATCTCTGCCCAACATGAAACATCCCTGCCGGACAGCGAGCGCCGTTTGTTGCGCGATCGCCACCTGCCCGGCAGGGATTCTGTGATTTTTTTCGCAGGAAACACCCCCTGCCATCCAGCCCCGAACGCGGGGAGCCCGCCCCACTACCCGCCATCTCCGGCGGAAATGGGTCCAGGGCGTCAGCCTGGTGGTCAGAGGACCTTGCGCAGGAAGTCCTGCGTGCGGGGGTTCTGGGGGGTTTCAAAGATTTCTTTGGGCGTGCCTTCCTCCAGCACGCGGCCCTCGTCCATGAAAAGGACGCGGTCGCCCACCTCGCGGGCAAAGCCCATCTCGTGGGTCACGACCACCATGGTCATGCCCTCGGCGGCGAGCTTCTTCATCACGTCGAGCACCTCGCCGACCATCTCAGGGTCCAAGGCGCTGGTGGGCTCGTCAAAGAGCATCACGTCGGGGTTCATGCAAAGCGCGCGCACGATGGCGATGCGCTGCTGCTGACCGCCGGAGAGCTGCTTGGGATAGACCCCGGCCTTCTCCAAAAGGCCGACGCGGGCGAGGAGCTGCGTTGCCTTTTGGGTCGCCTCCTCCCTGGACATCTGCCCGGTCTGGATGGGGGCGAGGGTGAGGTTCTGCATAACGGTCAGGTGGGGAAAGAGGTTGAACTGCTGAAATACCATGCCCATGCGGCGGCGGATGAGGTTGATGTCGCACCCGGGGTCGGTGATGTCGGTGCCCTCAAAGAGAATCTGCCCTTCGGTGGGGCGCTCCAGGAGGTTCAGGCAGCGCAGGAAGGTGCTCTTGCCCGAGCCGCTGGGGCCGATGATGACGACCTTTTCACCGGGGGCGATGTGCTGGTCAATGCCCTTGAGGACCTCGAGCTGCCCGAAGGATTTCTTCAGTCCCTTAACGGTTATCACCCTGACGCAGCCTCCTTTCCAGCCTGCCCACCATGTGGGTGAGGAACATGACCAAAATCAGATAGATGATCGCCACGGCGATCAGCGGCATGAACGGCGAATAGGTGACGCCGCGGATGCGGTTGCCCGCGAAGGTGAGGTCGCTGACGGCGACGTAGCCCGCCACGGAGGTTTCCTTCAGAAGCGTGATGAACTCGTTGGCCAGCGTGGGCAGGACGGTTTTGAGGACCTGGGGCGCGATGACGAACCACATGGTCTTGAGGTAATTCAGCCCCAGGCTGCGCCCGGCCTCCATCTGTCCCTTGTCGATGCTCATGATGCCGGAGCGGAAAATCTCGGACACATACGCGCCGCTGTTGATGCCGAAGGCCAGCGTCGCCACCATCACGCCGTTGTCGGAGGTGGCGAAGATGATGTAGTACATAATCAGGAGCTGAATCACCATCGGTGTGCCGCGGATGATGGTGGTGTAGATCAGGCACACGCGGTTGAAAAAGGCGAAGAGCCAGCGCGCGGGGCCCTTTCGCATGGTGGCGCCGGCGTTGTCCCAGGTGGTGCGCAAAATGGCGACCACCACGCCCAGGGCGATGCCGATCAGGCAGGCCAGAAGGGCGATCAGAAGCGTGTTGCCCAGGCCCGTCACGAGCATGCGCCAGCGGTTTTTGTCGATGAAGTTGAGTATGAATTCAGCCTTTACGCCGTCAAACCACGCCGCAAGGTCCGTCAGAAAGGTCACGCCCTCAGCCTCCCATCAGTCTTTGGTGCCAAGAAAGGGGGGCGGCGCTGCCGCTCCCCCGCTGCATCCGATTGGATTATTCGGCCGGGATGTACTTTTCGATGATCGCCGGGATGGTGCCGTCGGCGGTCAGCTCCTCCAGGGCGGCGTTGAACTTCTCGACCAGCTCGGTGTTATCCTTGGCAAAGCAGGCCGCGTAGTCCTCCACCACGTAGGTGCTGTCGAGGATCTTGAGGCCCTCGTTGGCGGCGACATAGGCCTTGGCGGGCTCGTTGTCGATGATGACGCAGTCGATCTTGCCGTTGGCCAGCGCCATGACAGCCTCGTTGCCGTTGGGGAAGGCGGCCACGGTGCCCTTGCCGGCATCCTCGATGTCGCTCATGGCGTAGATGTAGCCGGTGGTGGCGTTCTGCGCGCCGACGGTGTAGTTGGCGCCTTCCGCCTTGAGGTCGTCAGCGCTGGTGATGGGGCTGTCTTCCTTGACGATGATGACCTGAACGCCGGTGGCGTAGGTGTTGGAGAAGCTGACCATCTGCTTGCGCTCGTCGGTCACGGTCATGCCGGCCATGACGAAGTCGTACTTGCCGCTGGCCACGCCGGAGATCAGGGAGTCGAACTCGGTGTCCACGATCTCAAGCTCATAGCCCATCTTCTCGCACACGGCGGCGGCGATTTCAGGGTCGATACCCACGACCTCATCGCCCTCGACGTACTCATACGGCGGGAAGGAAGCGTTGGTCGCCATGGTCAGGGTCTCCGCGCACGCGGCGGCGGCGGTCAAAGTCAACGCAAGCGTCAAAGCCAAAGCCAGAATCTTTTTCATGATGGTTGCCTCCATTCAATCGCTCGTTCGTTTGGGAACGTGCATAGTATACAACCAGTTATGCAGGATGTCAAGCATTAAATGCATAAATATTCAACTTTTTTCTGCATATTCGAATGAATGATGCATAACCCTTAATCTTCAAGGGGTTGGGCACAGCTCGCGGTAACGCGCCGCGCCCATGGCGTATGCGTCGCCGCCCCGGGAATCGAGGGCCACGGTCAGCGGCAGGTCGCGCACGGTCAGGCGCTTGATGCTCTCGGTGCCCAGGTCGTCGTAGGCGACGACCTCCAGCCTCTCCACGCAGGCGGCCATATGGGCCGCGCAGCCGCCGATGGCCGCAAAATAGACCGCGCCGGTTTCCACGATGGCGTCGCGGACCGCGGCGCCGCGTTCCCCCTTGCCGATCATGGCGTTGACGCCGTAGCGCAAAAGCCGGGGCGTGAAGGCGTCCATGCGCATGCTTGTGGTGGGTCCGATGGCTCCGCATGCCTTTCCGGGCGGCGTGGGCGTGGGCCCGGCGTAAAAGACCGTCTGGCCACGCAGGTCCACGGGCAGCGCCTCCCCGGCCTCCAGCGCGGCGCACAGGCGCGCGTGGGCCGCGTCGCGCGCGGTATAGATCACGCCCGAGAGCAGCACGCTGTCGCCTGCGCGAAGTTTCCCTATCTCCTCCGCCGAAAGCGGAGCGTTCAACCGAATGGCGCTCATGGCTGTCCCCTCCTCAGATCGTGGCGCTGGCGTGGCGCGTGACATGGCACCCGACATTGACCGCCACGGGCAATCCCGCGATGTGCGTGGGCGCTGTGCGGATGCGCACGCCGAGCGCCGTGGTCCTCCCGCCGAAGCCCTGCGGCCCGATGCCCAGGGCGTTGACGCGCTCGGTGAGCTCGCGCTCCAGCGCGTCGTAGTAGGGGTCGGGATGCGGTCCCTCACGCAGCTCGGCCAGCGCCTCCTTGGCCAGCAGCGCCACCTGCTCAAACGTGCCGCCGATGCCCACGCCCAGCATCATCGGCGGGCAGGGGTTGGCGCCCGCCAGGCGGGCGGTCTCCACCACAAACTCCCTGACGCCCTCCAGCCCCTGGGCGGGGGTGAGCATGCGCAGTCGGCTCATGTTCTCGCTCCCAAAGCCCTTGGGGGCGAGGGTGATGTGCAGCCGGTCGCCCGCAACCAGCCGCAGGTGCAAAACGGCGGGCGTGTTGTCGCCGGTGTTTCCGCGGCGGATGGGGTCGCGCACGACGGATTTTCGCAGATAGCCGTCCGTATACCCGCGGCGGACGCCCTCGTTGACCGCGTCCTCCAGAAGCCCGCCCGCGATGTGCGCGTCCTGGCCCAGCTCGGCAAAGACCACCGCCATGCCCGTGTCCTGACAGATGGGCATGCTGTGCTCCCGCGCCACGCCGGCGTTATGGCGGATGAGCTCCAGCGTCTCCCGCGCAGGCGGATAGGGCTCCTGCGCGCACGCCTCGCACAGAAGCGTCTCCATCTCCCGCGGCAGAAGCGTATTGGCCTGCACGCACAGCTGCGCGACGGTCTGAGCGATCTGCTCAAAGCGAATTTCCCGGCACTGTCCCATTCTTCCCGTCCTCCTTCACTCCAGCGTCACCCGCAGCACCTCGCAGGGATTGCCCCAGCGCGGCAGGCGCACCGGGTTGCCCACGCCCGCGGAGATGACCATCCGTCCGTCCACCACGCCGCGGGTGTAGCGCGGCAAAATGCCCTGTCCCGGCGAATACAGGCCCCGCCCGGCGATGCGGATCTGCCCGCCGTGCGCGTGTCCCGCCACCACCAGGTCCAGCGCCCGGCCGCGCATATATTGGATGTAGTGCTCGGGCTTATGGCACAAGAGCACCTTGACGCCCTCCTGCGCCTCAAAGCCGTCCAGCATGTCTGGCTCGCGCACGATCTCCGGCGGATACCATCCGCCGATCCAGCACTCCCCGAAGCGCACATAGCGGTTGACCAGCACCTGCGCGCCCGTCGTTTCGAGCGTCCGCATCATCTGCCGGTAATTCTTCTGCCGCGTCTCATGGTTGCCCACGGAAAAGAAGGTCGGCAGGCGTCCGGCCGCCTCCCTGAGAAAGGCGGCGCCCCGCTCCGACGACTGCCGGTAGCGGTCGCACACATCCCCCGGGACCAGCAGCGCGTCCGCGCCCTCCACAAGCGGCCACAGGTCGTCGAAGGGCTCGTCGTGCAGGTCGCTGACCACGGCGAAATCGACAGGCCGGGTCAGCTTGCCGGTATGGATGCGATAGGTTGTCAGCAGGCGTTTCGTCATCGCTTCACGGTCCTTTCCGGGGGAGGGGTCGTTTGAGCATCCAGTCCGAACCATTGTAGCACAGTTGGCCCAGCCTGCCAAGGGCATGAAAGCGCCCCCGCCAAAGCGGGGGCGCCCAGACTGTCAAAAAACCCTTTGGGGAGGCTCGGAGGGCCGCAGGTCCGCAACCTCAATCGTCGCGGCGGACGCTGG
>CALVKX010000156.1 GCA_944333375.1 uncultured Eubacteriales bacterium | reverse complement strand
GGAATACTACGACCGGGTCTTTTCCTATTTTCTGGACGAGTACCGGCGCGGCCGCACGCCCAACCCCGACGTGCTGTGCAACCGCGAGATCAAGTTCCGCGCCTTTCTGGACTACGCGCTCAAGCTGGGGGCCAGCCGCATGGCCACCGGGCATTTCGTGCGCTCGGAGGTGCAAAGCGGGCATCCCGTGCTCCTCAAGGGCGCGGACGCGGGCAAGGACCAGAGCTACTTCCTTTATATGCTCAAGGAGCGGCAGCTTTCGCGCGCCCTCTTTCCTCTGGGCGGCATGACCAAGGCGCAGGTGCGCGCCGTCGCGGAGGAAAACGGCCTGTGCACGAGCAAGAAGAAGGATTCCACGGGCGTGTGCTTCATCGGCGAGCGCAACTTCCGCCGCTTTTTGCAGGGCTTTCTGCCCATGCAGCCGGGTCAGATGCGCACCCCCGACGGCCGCGTGGTGGGCGAGCACATGGGCCTTGCCTACTACACGCTGGGCCAGCGGCGCGGCCTTGGCATCGGCGGCGGGGGCGATGGGCGGCGCTGGTTCGTGGTGGACAAGGACCTTGAGCGCAACGTGCTTGTGGTCGAGCAGGGCGAGGACAGCCCGCGCCTGTACAGCCGCTTCGTGCGCGCCTCCGGGGCGACGTGGATCGCCGGGGAGGCGCCCGCGCCGGACGGAACGCCCATGCGCCTGACGGCGCGCTTCCGCTACCGGCAGTCAGATCAGGCGGTGACGGTGACGGCGCGGGGCGACAGCCTGCTCATCGAGGCGGACGAGCTTCAGCGCGCGGTGACGCCGGGGCAGAGCGTGGTGCTCTACGACGGGGACGTGTGCCTGGGCGGCGCGGTGGCCGACGCCGCGGGCATGACGGCGGCGGAGCTTTAGGATGGAAAAAATGGTTGACGGTTTTCCGCGCGGCATGGTAAAATTCATAAAAAAGCAATGAAAAACCGATCGGAGGGTGGTTGGAGCATGAAACGGATCATATGGTGCTTGACTTTGATGACGCTTCTGGTATGCGGCGGCGCGTGGGCGCTGGCGGAGGAAGAGGTTTACAGCACCGGGGACTATGAGTACGTCCTGCTGGAGGACGGCTCGGCCAAAATCACGTACTACATGGGCCCCGAGGAGACGTATGAGGTGGAAATTCCCCGGGAGCTGGACGGACACACCGTTACCGCCATGGCCAGCGGCTGCTTCGGAGAGAGGTGGAACCTTACCAGCGTGACCATCCCGGACTGCGTCACCGAGATCGAGGGCAATCCGTTTCACGAATGCGAGGACCTGCAAACCATCGAGGTGTCCCCCGACCATCCGACGCTGGCGCTGATCGACGGGGTGCTCTTTGACAAGACGGAAAAAAAGCTGCTGTGCTATCCGGCCGCGCTGGAAGCTGCCTCCTACCAGATTCCGGAGGGAATCACTGCGATCGGCTGGGGCGCATTTTCCTGCTGCATGAAGCTGGAACATGTGTCCATCCCCGAGACGGTCGCCGCCATAGGCGACTACGCGTTTTACGCCTGCTACAGTCTCAGGAGCGCGGCCGTTCCCGACGGGATTACGGCCATCGGCGAGGGCACGTTCGCATACTGCGAGGCGCTGGAGGATGTGAGCCTGCCCGATAGCGTGGAAAGCCTCGGCATGTGGGCCTTTGATGGCTGCGACAGCCTTGTGCAGATCAGCCTGCCGGACGGGCTCACTGAGATCGGCGATGGCGCGTTCTCATTCTGCCATGCGCTGGAGGATGTGAACCTGCCCGATAGCGTGGAAAGCCTCGGTCTGTGGGCCTTTTATGGCTGCGACAGCCTTGCGCAGATCAGCCTGCCCGACGGGGTGACCGTCATTGGCAGAGATGCCTTTAACAGCTGCGAAAGCCTGAAATCCATCGACCTGCCCGACGGGCTTGTCTCCATCGGCGACTATGCTTTTTCCCGTTGCAGCGATTTGGAGAGCATCGCCCTGCCCGACGGGGTGACCTCCATTGGCAAGGAGGCGTTCATCGATTGCGAAAGCCTGACGGAAGTGACCATACCCGGCAGCGTTTCCTCCATCGGGGAGGACGCCTTTGAAGACTGCCCGGAGAACCTCGTGCTGACCGTGGAGCGCGATTCCTACGCGAGGGACTACGCGGAAGAAAACGGCATCGACTACGCCTACGAGGACGCCGACGACTGGCTCAACGAATAAGGGCGCGGGAAGGGTTTGCACCATCAGGCAAAAAAATGTCCGCCTCTTTACAGAAAAACAATGCAAATACAGGCAATTTTCGCAAAGCCGCTTGCGCTCAAAGCGCGCAGCGGCTATAATATTCACCATCATTCGGGACGTGCCCGGATGGGATGAAGTATTGTAGGGAGGTATTCAAGATGAAAAAAGTTCTTTCCGTGCTCCTGACGCTGGCTCTGGCGCTGGGCCTGGCCCTGCCCGCCGTGGCTGAGGACGCGATCAAGATCGGCGTGATCGGCCCGCTGACCGGCCCCGCCGCCATTTACGGCACCGCCGTGGCCAACGCGGCCAAGATTGCCGCCGACGAGCTCAACGCCCTGGGCGGCATGCAGATCGAAATCGACGCGCAGGACGACGAGCATGACCCCGAGAAGGCCATCAACGCCTACAACACCGTGCTGGACAACGGCGCGAAGGTGATCGTGGGCACCGTGACCTCCGGCCCCTGCGCCGCCGTGGCCGCCCTGGCGTATGAGGAGCGCATCTTCATGCTGACGCCCTCCGCCTCCTCCACCGACGTCATCGCCGACAAGGACAACGTCTATCAGGTCTGCTTCACCGATCCCGCGCAGGGCGCGGCCTCGGCCCAGTACATCGCCGAGCATGGCCTGGCCACCAAGGTCGCCGTGATCTACAACAACGGCGACGTGTACTCCACCGGCATCTACCAGACCTTCGAGCAGAAGGCCGCGGAGCTGGGCCTTGAGATCGTGAAGGTCACCACCTTCACCGACGAGACCACCGACTTCTCCGTGCAGGTCACCGAGACCAAGAACGCGGGCGCCGAGCTGGTCTTCCTGCCCATCTACTACACCCCCGCCTCCATGATCCTCACCCAGGCCGACGCCATGGGCTATGATCCCATCTTCTTCGGCGTGGACGGCATGGACGGCATCCTCACCATGGAGGGCTTTGACACCAGCCTGGCCGAGGGCGTGCTGCTGCTGACCCCCTTCAGCGCCGACGCCAAGGACGAGAAGACCGTGAACTTCGTCACCAAGTACGTCGAGCTCTACGGCGACACCCCCAACCAGTTCGCCGCCGACGCCTATGACGCGGTCTACGCCGTCTACGAGGCGATGGTCGCGGGCGGCATCACCGCCGACACCACCCCCGAGGAAGCCTGCGAGATCATGATCGCCGAGATGCAGAAGCTCACCATCGAGGGCCTCACCGGCACCATGACCTGGTCCGCCACCGGCGAGGTCAGCAAGACCCCCACCGCCGTCAAGATCGAAAACGGCGCCTACGTGGGCATGGAATAAGTCCAGCCGCCCCTCCCGGCCCCCGGCCGGGAGGGGCCCACAAGAAAACAGGCGGAAGGTAACCAACGGTAGTTTGACTTAAGCGCCCGACTACCGTTGATTACCTTCGCGCATTTCAAACGACACGAAGGGTGTGGGGGAAAATGACACAGTTTCTGTCCTACCTGTGCAACGGCATCAGCCTGGGAAGCGTCTATGCCATCATCGCCCTGGGCTATACCATGGTCTACGGCATCGCCAAGATGCTCAACTTCGCGCACGGCGACGTCATCATGATCGGCGCTTACATCGCCTTCTGCGCCATGCAGTACTGGAGCTTTCCGCCGGTCATCTCCGTGCTTGCGGCCATGGCGGTGTGCACGGTGCTGGGCATGGTGATCGAGCGCACGGCCTACAAGCCGCTGCGCCAGGCGTCCTCCCTGGCCGTGCTCATCACCGCCATCGGCATGAGCTACCTGCTGCAAAACGTGGCCCTGCTGGTCTGGGGCGCCAACCCCAAGAGCTTTCCCTCCGTGGTGGGCCTGGGCGCGATCTCCCTTCTGGACGGCCGCCTCATCATCTCCAGCGAGGCCGTGGTCACCATCGCCGCCTGCGTGGTCATCATGATCGCCCTGACCGTCTTTACCGGCAGGACCAAGATGGGCAAGGCCATGCGCGTGGTGGCCGAGGACAAGGGCGCGGCGGAGCTGATGGGCATCAACGTCAACCTCACCATCACCGTGACCTTCGCCATCGGCTCGGCCCTGGCCGCCGTCGCGGGCGTGCTTCTGTGCTCGGCCTATCCCACCCTCATGCCCACCACCGGCGCCATGCCCGGCATCAAGGCCTTTACCGCCGCGGTCTTCGGCGGCATCGGCTCCATCCCCGGCGCCATGCTGGGCGGCATTTTGCTGGGCGTGATCGAGATCCTGGGCAAGGCGTACGTCTCCACCGAGCTTGGCGACGCGTTCGTCTTTGCGGTCCTCATCGTGGTCCTGCTGGTCAAGCCCGCGGGACTGCTGGGCAGGACCGTCCATGAGAAAGTGTGAGGTGGCGGCCATGAGAAAGAAAAAAGTCATCGGCAGCCTGGTCAACTACCTGATCGTGATCGCGGCGTACCTGGTCTGCCAGTACCTGCTGGCCACCGGCGGCATGACCCGCGCCCTGCGCGGCCAGCTGGTGCCCATCTGCGTGTGGGTGGTCATGGCGGTGTCGCTCAACCTCGTGGTGGGCGTGTCGGGCGAACTCAGCCTGGGCCACGCGGGGTTCATGAGCGTGGGCGCGTTTTCCGGCATCGTGGCCTCCGGCTGGATGCTGGGCGCCTTCCAGCTTGAAAACGAGGTCGTCAGGCTCATTTTGTCCATGGTCGTGGGCGGCGTGTTCGCGGGCATCGCGGGCGTGCTCATCGGCATCCCCGTGCTCAGGCTCCGCGGCGACTACCTGGCCATCGTGACCCTGGCCTTCGGCGAGATCATCCGTAACGTCATCAACTGCCTCTACATCTCCATCGACCAGGGGCGGCTGCACTTCGCCTTCAACGACAGCAACATCCCCGGCGAGCTGCTCGTCAGCGGCCCCAAGGGCGGCGTGGGCATCGACAC
>CALVKX010000155.1 GCA_944333375.1 uncultured Eubacteriales bacterium | reverse complement strand
GGGATGCATATGAAAAAGAACGCCATTGCGTTGTTTCTGCTTCTGAGCCTTTTTGTGACGGGCTGCGCGTCGCCCGGGGCAGCCGCTTACCGCCGCGTCTCCATGCAGGAGGCGGTAGACATGATGGCGGATGAGGACGGTTACATCATTTTAGATGTTCGCACTGCACAGGAATTTGCCTCCGGGCATATTCCAGGCGCAATGCTGCTCCCCAACGAGGACATCGGCACGGAGGAGATTGCTCAGCTTCCCGATAAGAACCAGCTCATCCTGGTCTACTGCCGCAGCGGAAACCGCTCCAAGCAGGCGGCGGACAAGCTGGTTCGGCTGGGCTACACCAACATCGTTGAATTTGGCGGCATCAACAGCTGGCCCGGCGAGATCGTCGTCGAATAGGTTTCGCATGCTAAAAAACGCCCTGTGGCGAGCGCATTACAGAGCGTTTTGCCGTACGACGGGCAGGCCGTATTTGGGATTCTCCCCGATGTTATGCCTCCTCCGCCAGGCGCCTCAGGGCGCTTTCGTCCGCAATTTCCACCGTGCCGCGGGACAGCCTGACCATGCCCTCGCCTTGGAAGTACCTGAGCATGCGCGTGACAACTTCCCGCGGGTTGCCCATGTGGTTGCCGATGAGCTCATGGGTGATTCTGAGCGTATGGGTGCCCTCGATGGCCGCCTCCTCCAGCAGGAAGGCGGCCAGCCGTTTGTCAAAGCTCTTCCACAGGATCTGCTCGATGAGCCACATCACATCCGAAAGCCTCGCCGCCATGACCTCGCCGGTGAAGTTGGACAGCGGCGCGGATTCCTCCATGACCTGCTTGTAGGTTTCGGCGGGAATCACCCACAGCTCGGTGTCCTTCTGGGCCTGAATGGTGATATCAAACTGGATGGAGCGCACCATGCAGGAAGCGGAAAACAGGCACAGGTCGCGCTCAAAAAGCCGATACAGGGTGATTTCCCGCCCGTCCTCGGACAGCATAAAGGCCCTGAGCTGGCCGCTTTGGACCAGCAAAAGCCCGGTGCAGTCCGCCTGCGCGTTATGAATCACCTCGCCCCTGCGGACGCTGCGGCGAAAGGCCGCGTTTGACAGGGCCGCCTGCTGCCTGGGCAAAAGCCGTCCCCATACGGGGAAAAAGGTTGAGAGCTCCACGCGAGGCCTCCTTGCTCCGTCGGATCGTGGTGCTTCTATTATATAGAGAACCGAAAGAAAACACAATCCGGACAGGAGGAAAACCCGGGCATCGCGCTCTTTTTCATTTTTTTCGCCGTTTTACCGCTGATCGCTGACGGTGGCGTCGCTGTTGCTGCTTTCCAGCGCGGAAAGCGGATCGTAGGGCGCCCCCGAGGCCGTGCCCGCGAGCAGGGCGATATCCACGGCGTTTGCCGGAAGACCCCAGGAATTGCCGGAGAACAGGAACGTCGCCCGATCCACCACATAGCCGCGGGTATTGTATACGACATTGTTCATGATCGTTCCGGAAGATCCGGGATTCAGGTAAGCGGGCTGGCGCAGCGTGTGAAACACATTGTCCCGGACCAGCAAATTGGTCGCGTTTCCCTGCGCCACAAAGCCCCGATTGACCACCCAGGTCGAAGAATCGCCCGACTGATCGGGACCGTAGATCTGGCAGTTCAACACCTGGTTTCCGTCCCCGCCAAGCTGGATGAATTCGACGGGATAGGGATTGTCGCTGGTCATGGTGAGCCCGTCGAGCGTATCGTCGCCGCCGCTGCATAAAAACGGCACCACCGGGGCCTCAAGCAGGATCACAGCCCCGGCCTGGCCCCGAAGGGTCAGTCCGGGCTTGCTGATTGCCATCTGCTGCGTGACAGGATACGTTCCACGCAGAACATGGATGACGCTGTCTGGCGGAGCCACCGCCAGCGCCTCCCGGATGGTCTGAAAAGGCGCGGCCCTGCTGCCGTCTCCGTCCGGCGCTGCCTCCGCCTGGACATATAAATCATAGGGATTGGGGCCGCTGCCCCCGGTCGCGCCCGTTGGCCCCGTCGGGCCGGTGGCGCCCGTCGCTCCCGTGACCCCTGTGGGACCTGTGGGGCCGGGAAGCCCGGCCTCGCCTGCCGGACCCGTAGGACCGGGTATGCCGGCCTCGCCCGTAGGCCCCGTGGGGCCGGGAAGCCCAGCCTCGCCCGCCGGACCGGTGGGACCTGTCGGGCCCGCAGCCCCGGTCGCCCCTGTCGGACCCGCAGGGCCGGGCAGACCTGTCGCACCCGTGGGACCGGTAGGTCCGACAACCGGGCAGGGTTGCTGACAGGGTATGCAGCAGTTGGCGACGCATCTCTTGCTGCAAGGACAATTCATGAAGATCCCCCCATTCGCGGCGTTTCCTGCTTATTGTATGTGTCGGGAAATCTTCGCGTTCCGCTTCGTCCCCAGAAAAAACGGTCGGCGGAGGATGCCTGCGCCGTGCTTTTCCACGCAGGATTTGTCCTGGGCCTGCCCTCAGCGTGCGCCGGCGCCGCTCAGGGCCATCCCGGGCAGCTGCGCGATCAATTCCGCATGTTGATCGCGGAAGCGCGGTCGCTCACCTTTCGGGCCGGGACGCCCGCCCAGGTCGTATCGCTTTCCAAAATCGATTTTACCACGACGGCGTTTGCTCCGATCGCCACGCCATCGGCGATCTGTATATTTCCGATGATCTTGGCCCCGGAACCCAGATAGCAGTTTTTCCCGATGCTCGCCGCCTTGTTGATGCCATTTGTCGCGCCGATGGTGACCCCCGGATGGATGCGGCAGTTTTGCCCGACCTTGGCCTTGTTATTGATGACGATCGAGCCGGCATGCGCGATGGAAAGGCCGCCGTCAAACACATTGGGAGGAATGGTCAGACCAAGGACGACGGCCAGGCGATGGTAGCGCATATACGCCAGGACCATTCTGAATTTGTGCATGACGCCCCCGGGAACATTCAGATAGTATTCATATTTTCTCAGGGCGATTTGAAACTTCCAAATCTCGTCCCCGATGACACGGGGCTTTTTTCTTTCGATGTTCAAAGCCAGCCGGTCCTGCTCCAAATATTCCTTCAGGCTTTCTCTGGAACAGATCATGCGCCTTCCCTCCCTTCGCCTCTTCTGATGCGTTCGTCCTGGCCCGCGTCCCGCAAACGCACGGTCAGGCCGCGGGAAGCTCCCCATAATACAGCTTGTCCGCAGGTTCAAAGGGCGCAGCGGTATCCGCGTTGAGGCGCAGAACATAGTCCTCCGTCTGAAAGGGCTTACCCAGGCTGTTCATCAGGATCGCCTCCCGGTCGGGCGACGTGCCGGTGGCAAAGTACCCCTCGTTCGCCTCGTAAAGGTTCCAGCCCTTGATTTCCCAGACAGGGACCAGCGCATAGTCGCAGCTGAAAACATCCTTTGTCCATTTGCCGCGCTGGATGGCGTCGTTATCCTCCTGGAATGTCTTGACCAGATATACCAGTTCCACCTGATAGACGCTTTTGAGCCTGCCCTGCGCAATCAGCGTGCGGATGCTGTTTTCCACCGCGTCCCAGCCCGCCAGGGGCGAATCGTCCGCGAGCGTCCCCACCTCCCGCAGATAGCCCACGAGCACATGGTAATTGTTTTCGTCCATCACGCGGCTTTCATTCTTGGTCACCCAGGGGCTGAAATACCCGTCTGCACGGTAGCGGTGCCCGCTGTCGTCAATCACCCGCACGCCGCGCAGATACTGCGCCAGCTCGATGAGCCAGATGCCTTTTTCCTTGCCCTTTACGGGCTGCGCGGGATCGGCGGCCATCGCGCGAACGCTCACGCCCGTGGATTCATCCGTCGTCTTGACGGACTTCATTTTGCACAGGCCGCTCATGGCGGCCACGCGATTCAGGCGCAGGTCCACGCCGCTATCCCCGCCTGCCTCTGCGTTTAACCGCAGGATCAAATCGAGCGCCTTCTCCAGCGTGAAGTCATTCTCCGGCGGCGTCTCGCCCATGGGCAGAACATAGCGGCCGGTTGCGTCCGTCCGGCCATAGATCAGATGCTTCTCGGACGCTTTTTCGGCATACAGGACGTGGTACTGGTCGTCGTCTTCAAAGCGGAACCGCTGGCTGCGGCACAGCAGCACGGGCAGCGCCTCCGCTTTAGGCAAGATGACGGGCGCGTCCACTGTAACGGTGCCCGTGGCGGTAGAAACCGTCATCTGCAGGCGTTCGGGCGCCTGAGCCCTCAGCTCCGGGAGCGTGAAGGTGTCCCCCTCGGCCAGGGAGGAGGCGCAGACGGACAATACGACCATCAGCGCAAGGAATCCGGCAATTCTTTTTTTCATTTTCGCTTCCTCCGTGTCACATTCATTCGCAGCATCTCCATCGGATGCCTCCCGGAAACGTTTTAATCGGTTGCATATATTACGATGAAAAAAAGCCGTCCCCGGTTCTCAAAAAGAAAAATTTTTTGTTCCCGCCGCAACGGCCAAGGCGGTCACAGGAAAGCGCCTGTGCCGACCTTTTCGCATGCGCATCCACTCCCGGAGCATACGCTCCCACAGGAGGGGATGCGTTTTGATATCAGCCTTTTTGTTTTGGATTATCAAGGACTGCCTGTTTCTGCTGGGGTATCTCTCGGGGCGTCAAAGCTTTCTAAAGCCGCTCAGCCCCCAGGAGGAGCGAGAGGCGCTCCTTCGCATGCGCGAGGGCGACGAGACGGCCCGCCAGATGCTGGTGGAGCACAACATGCGCCTGATCGTGCACATCGCACGAAAGTATAAGGTGCCCGGATGCACCTTCGACGACCTGATCTCCATCGGCTCCGTCGGGCTGATAAAAGCCGTGCGCAGCTACGATATGCGCACGGGCACCTCGCTTTCGACCTACGCGGCGCGATGCATCGAAAACGAGATTCTCATGAGCCTGCGCCAGAGCCGCAAGCAGCAGGCCGACGTCAGCCTGGATGAGCCTCTGGGGACCGACCGCGACGGTAACACCGTCTCCTTTGCCGACCTGCTGGGCACGCCCCCGGACATGGTGGAGGATGAGGTTCGCCGCCGCGTGACCTTGGACTGCGTGCGCAAAGCCCTGCCCCACCTCCCCCAGCGCGAGCGCACCGTCGTCACCCTGCG
>CALVKX010000154.1 GCA_944333375.1 uncultured Eubacteriales bacterium | reverse complement strand
GAGACGGCCCGGGAGAGTAGGTCGCTGCCGCATCCCCTTTCCCCGCTTGCAATAGCAGGCGGGGCTTTTTTGTATTTGGTGGATGGGTCGTTTGGCCTCGCCAGCCTCTTTTTGTTGGCGCGGGCGGGATCTTATGAATGAAAAAGGCATCGGCCCGCAGGAAGCGGCACAGGCCGGCTGTCGCGCCTTGTGTGCTTGCCACCGCTCCCACGCTGTGGTATGATAGGGCCAACGGAAAATAAAGGAGGCCACCGTATGAAGACCGGGTTTGTCGGTATCGGCGTGATGGGCGAAAGCATGGCGCGCCACCTGATGAATAAGGGACATGAGCTGACGGTATATAATCGGACCAGAAGCAAGGCCGAGCGCCTGCTCGCCGAGGGCGCAGCCTGGGCGGAGAGCGCTGGGGCGTGCGCGAAAAATCAGGATGCGGTCATCACCATCGTAGGCTTCCCCAGGGACGTGGAGGAGGTCTATCTGGCCCAGGGCGGGATTCTGGACAATGCTCGGCCCGGCGCGTACCTGATTGACATGACGACCACCAGCCCGGCGCTGTGGCAGCGCATCGCCGCCGAGGCCAGGGCGCGGGGTATGAAACCGCTGGATGCGCCGGTGAGCGGCGGCGACAGCGGCGCCAGAAACGCCACCCTGAGCATCATGGTGGGCGGCGATGAAGCGGACTTTGAGGCGTGTCGGCCGCTGTTTGAGGCCATGGGCAAGAGCGTGACCCTTACGGGCGGCCCGGGCTGCGGCCAGCATACCAAGATGGCCAACCAGATTGCCATCGCCGGGTGTGTGGCGGGCGTGGCCGAGGCCATTCGGTATGGGGAAGCCAGCGGTCTGGATATTTCCAATATGCTGGACTGCATCTCCGCGGGAGCGGCCGGAAGCTGGCAGATGAGCAACAACGGCCGCAAGATGGCAAAGGAGGACTGGGCGCCCGGCTTCTATATCAAGCACTTCATCAAGGACATGCGCATCGCTGTGGAGGAAGCCGACCAGCGCGGTGCGGAGTTGCCGATACTCAAGGAGGTCTTGGGCATCTACGAGCGCATGCAGGAGCAGGGCGAGGGCGATCTGGGAACCCAGGCCATCATCAGGGCGTACAGGTAAACGACGGATGAAAAGCGCGGCATTGCGGAATATCTCAAATGCCGCGCTTTTTTAATACGAATTTTCTGGAAGGAAAGCCGATCAAAAATGCCCGACGGGTTCCGCGCCATAAGGCCGGAGACGGAACAGGAAGGGCGGATAGTGAAGCGTTGCGATGATGCTCTCGCCCGTTTGCAGGGCGGTGAGGTCCTCGTCGCTGATGACATGCTCGTCCATGACCTGCTCGACCATGCCGCGCTGCACGGTGGAACGGTAGCTTTCGACAGCGCGGTGGCGGCCGTAGAGGTTTTTCACGTGCGCGCGGCTCTCGCGGTCGCGCAGACGGAAGGCCACGGTCGTGCCGATCTCGCCCAGCATGGGTTCGGCTGCGGCCTCATATCGAGCTTTGAGCGCGCCAATACCCGTTTCGGCCATCAGGATGCGAAGCCCTTTCGCGCGCCCCAGGGCAAGCGCATCTTCCAGATGAGGGAGCCGTCCCAGCACGCAGGGGGCGTCCAAAAGAACCGTTACTGTTCCGTCCGTCTCAACCCGGCTGAGCGCTTCGGTCAGGCACAGGTCCATAAGTGCGGTAAAGACCGGACGCGTCAGAGGACCACGCGCGGGATCGTAGCAGACAAAGACGGTGCGGCCGCCGCGGGCATGCAGCAGTTTGCGCATCCCCAGCGTTCCCCGGGCGCCGAAGCGACCGGCGAGCAGCTCGCGCGCGGCCTGCTGAAGCTGCGCCACCACGCCCTGCGCCCGCTCGCCATCGCCCAGGTAGCTGGCAAAGGCACGAAATTCAGGCGCTGCCTCGAGAAGCTGACACATGCTGTCCATGTCAAAGCCGTCGATGAGCTCGCGCAGGGCCTGGCAGGTGCATAGATCGCTGTCGCCTCTGCGCTTGAGATACACGGCCAGCGCCATGATGAGGTCGCGTGCGGCAGTGGGATAGAAGGGGCGGGCAGCACCTCGGATCCGTTCCTCAAAGAGCAGGCCGAAAAGCGAGGAGGCGTCCTCAATCAGACGGGCGTCATCGGTGAACTCCTCGAAAAGGTTCCAGCACTCCGCGCCGTCCGGCCCCGCGGCGCGCTTGTCGTCCGCGAACACAACGTCGCCCTTCTGATAGAGGGCGTTGTAATATTCGCCTGCGGGATCAAGAATGACCAGCATGTCGTTTTCGGTCAGATTGGCGCGAAGGCCACGCGCCAGATGCAAAAGGAGATTGGTTTTCCCTGTGGCCGGGCTGCCCAGCACGAGCAGGTGCCGGTCGATGAGATTTGTGCCGATGGGCAGATAAACGCTTTTTCCCATGCCGTCTGAGCCGCCCAGCGCAAAAAGCGCGTCCGGCTCCCGGTAGGGGATATCGCGGGCGATTTGCAGCCCCTTGAGTACCGTTGCCATAGCTACCTCCGGCGGATCAGGTCCGCCCGTCAGGGTCGTTGTTCGTGGACTTTTTTTCCTTGAGAAGTCGGGCCATCATGGCGACTGGCGCAGCGCCCTTGCCGTTTGTGAGCTGTGTGAGCGAGCGGACCACGTAAGGCTCTGGTGTGGGCGTGGACGCCTGCTGAGGCGCCAGTGACGGTTTTTCCTCAACGGGCGGGACGCTGGGCGTCTGGGTTGCAGAAAACATATCGATCTGTTCAAAGCGGGGCACGGGGGAAGGCCTGGGGACCTTTTTGGGCTTGGGGGACTTTGCCGGCACAGCCTTTTGCACAGGAGGGACGTCCTTTTGCACAGGCGGCGTCTCCGGAACGGGCTGAGGCAGCGGGGGCTGGGGGAGAAGCTCGTCGTCGGGGGTATCGCCCAGCAGATCCTTGAGCGCAAAGCTCTTCACCGTGGCGCGCATGGCGTAGCCGCTCTCGATGCACTGCTCGCGCAAGGCGTCGGGAGCGAAGAGGACGGGCTCCTGTTCCTCCTGCGGCACACATTCGCGGTGTCGCCACATCCGGCGCAGATAGTCGATGTCCGCGTCATAGCCGCTGAGCTGGCCGCCCGGCAGATCCACGGCGGCGCGGGTAACCTCGGATTCGATGGCATCGACGCGCCTTGAAAGCAGCTCGTTGGCGCGGTCATAGGCGGGGGAGCCCGCCTGGAGCTGCGAGAGGGCGCTTTCACGGCGGTAGAGCGCATCCACCAGCCGGCCCTTCCATTCCTGCCAGCGGGCCATGGCGCGCATGCGGCGGTAGGCCTCCTGAGGAACGGCCGTGTTTTCGCAGGTCAGGGAAACGGGCTCCAGCGTCAGGCGGTTCTGCCGGAGCAGCTCGCGGCTGTCGGGCAGATAGACCAGCTTGTTGAGCATGCCCAGCGGGCTCATGCCGCTGCCGTAGGCGGGGTTGTTGAGCGCATCGGCCGTCAGGGGGCGCAGCTCGCGGTCGCGCACCACAGCCACGCGCACCGATGTGGGATAGCGCCCGCCATGCGTGGCGGGATCATAGGCCGGGGCGATCTGGAAGCCCTCGCATAGCGCGCGCATGTCCAGCGTCATCCGCTGGCGATCGATATATTCCGCCGCGTCCTGATAGGGCAGCCACAGGTCGCCCGGCGCGTCGTCCTCAAAAACGGGCTGGAGCAGGCGGGCCGTGAGGCGCGTGACGGGCGATTCCTCAAAGGTATCGCAGGCGTAGCGCCAGGGGACGTACTGCCGCACGCCCTCGGCGCGCTTGGCGTTGAGGGTATACAGCCCGCCGGCCTCGGGCGTGCCGTCCAGATCGCGGATGATGCACAGGTCCTGCATCACGCGGCCCAGGTCCTTCTGACGGATGCAGACGGAATTGAGCTCGTTGAGGCGAAGGTACTCCTCCTCAAGATGGGCGGGATCGTATTTTTCGCCCATTTCCAGCCGCGTTTTGAGAAAAGCCGTGTAATGGGCGCAGCGGGCCGTGACGCGAAGCTCGCGCTCGGCGCCCTCCAGCACGCCGCCGCGCGAGTATACGCTTTCGGGGACGGCGACGGCCTGGGGCCCGCCGCCGATCATGTAGACGACCAGCCGCTCGCCAAAGAACGGCTGGTACTGCGGAAAAGCCGTCACCCAGGCCCGGTCCACAGCGACGACGCCACCGCCGCGGAAACGGCCCTCGGCGTCGAAGTTGCGCAGGTAGTTGTCGCCCGCATAGAGCTCGGGCATCTGTGCGCACAGCAGCCGGTGGTACTCGTCCGGGTCGGTGGAGAAGCCCGCGGGGGAGACGCGGGCAAGGGTACCGCGCTCCCGGCGGCCCACATAGCTCATGGTCTGTACCAGCTCCACCGGGAAGATGGGCAGAAAGGAACGGAAGCGCTCGGGGACGGGCTCGGCCGACTGGGCGAAAATGCGCTTGGCCGCCGCCCAGAGCGCGTCCTCATCCAGACCCGCGTAGCTGATGATGCCCGTTTGTCTCGTGGTCAGGCGCATGGCCGCGCCTCCTTTCCGGCGTCAGAGATCATAGACGAATTGCAGCTTGGGCAACAGGCGGTCCACGCCCAGCTTGAGATACAGCGGAGCCGCTTCTCCTGCCGCCCGCTGGATAAAGGCCTGCCCGTCCGAGGCGGCGAGCATCAGAAGCAGCGGCTCCGCGCCGTCGCAGGTAGCGGCCATGCAGTAGGAAAGGGGCAGGGCGGGATGCTCGCGCCGATAGAGGGCGGCTTCCTCGAAGGCGCGGGAGGGAGGCGCGGACTCAGTATTTTTGCAGGTTTCAAACGTCCTTCCATAAAGAAAGCTCAGAGGGCTGCTCACGCGCGCAACCGGCAGGCGAAAATGAATCTCCAGAAACTGGCACATGGAGAGGTATTCCACGATGCCGGAATGAAAGTCCTTGGCCGCGGGCCCGAGCGGAACGTTTCCGTCCTGCCAGGGGATGGGCTGCCAGAAGGCGTAGCCGGGCCGTTTGCAGCCGGGAAGAAGCAGCTTTTCATCCAGCGGAGGCCTTAGATAGGTCAGCGGCCGGCGGCCCGTTTCCTTGATGGCCGTCTGCTGAAAGCGGATGAGATAATCCCGCATGATGGGCGCAAGCGCCGT
>CALVKX010000153.1 GCA_944333375.1 uncultured Eubacteriales bacterium | reverse complement strand
CCGGCCGCGCTGAAAGCGCAGGGGAAACGTGTCCTGTCGGAAAAGATCGCCGCAGGCGAGCTTTTTCGACAAGCTGAGGCCCGCGCATCGGCGCGGGCCTCAAAGCCGGGATTTATTTGAGGTATTCCAGAAGCAGCGCGCGGGCGGCCTCCACGTCGCGCAGGTCGATCACCTCGCAGGCGCTGTGGACATAGCGGCAGGGGATGCTCACGGTGCCCGTGACCACGCCGCTGCGCGAAACCTGCATGGCCATGGCGTCCGTGCCGCCGAAGGGCAGGACCTCGCGCTGGGTCCTGACGCCGGCGCGTTCGCCCGCGCCGAGCAACTCGCGCACCAGCTCGGGATTGGAGATGCTGCCGCGGTCCATGATCTTGACCGCCGCGCCCTCGCCCAGCCTGATGGCAGGCAGCTTGGTTTCCGGCGTATCGCCGTTGGAAGTCACATCCAGCGCGATGCCCACGTCAGGCTCCACGCTGTAGGCGGCGGTCTTGGCGCCGCGGCAGCCGACCTCCTCCTGCGTGGAGAACACGGCGATCACGGTGTTTCGGGTCTTGGGCAGGGCCTGCATGACGCTCACCAGCAGGGCGCAGGCCACGCGGTCGTCCATGGCGGGCGCAGCCACGCGATGCTCGCCCAGGCGGAAGCAGTCATTGGCATACACGGCCACGTCGCCCAGGCTGACCATGGAGAGGGCCTCCGCTTCATCGGCCGCGCCGATGTCGATGAACATGTGCTTCATGGCGGGGGTCTCGCCCTCGCGCACGGGCTCCTGGACGATCACGCCCTGGACGCCGTTTTGGAAGCTGACGTGGCGGGTGCGGCTCACGGCAAGATCGATGCCGCCCACGGGCATCACGCGCAGGAAGCCCTCCTTCTCCACGGCCACGACGATGAAGCCGATGTGGTCCATGTGCGCCGAGAGCATGATGCGCTTGCCATCGGGGTCCGTGCCGCGCTTTTCGCAGATGAGGTTGCCCAGCGCGTCGCGGCGGATGGAATCGACATGGTCCCTCACAAGCGCCTCCACGGCGTCGGCCACGCCGGCCTCGCGCCCGGTCGCGCCATAGAGATTCACCAGTTGCCTGATGAGTTCAAACATTGGAAAACACCTCTCTCCTTATTTCTCCAAAAAGGCTTTGGCAAGCCGGTACTGGGCTTCGATGTCCGAGGCGGCGCACACGGTGGACGGGCTGTGGATGTAGCGGCAGGGGACGCTGAGCACGCAGGTGCGCACGCCCGCGCCGGTGCGCTGCATGGTGCCGCCCTCGTTGCCGCCGCTGACGCTCATCTTGACCTGATGGGGGATGCCCTCCCGCTTCGCCAGGGCGAGCATGTCCTTGAACAGCTCGGGGTTGGCGATGGAGGCGTTGTCCATGAAGCTCACCGTAACGCCCTGCCCCACATGGCAGACGTGATGCACGGCGGGCGTGTCGCCCATGTCGTTGGCGGTGGTTCCCTCCAGGGCCAGGCCGATGTCCGGCATCAGGCGGAAGGCCGCGCCCGCCGCGCCGCGGCAGCCGACCTCCTCCTGGCAGGTGAACACGAAATCCGTATCGCCGCGCGCGTCGCAGGTGAGCAGGCGCAGCATGTTATAGCAGCCGATGCGGTCGTCCAGGGCGCGGGCGAGGATTCGCCCGTCGCCAAAGGGCGTGAAGGCGGTGTCAAAGGTGATGGGCGTGCCCGCCGGGGCCTTCTTCAGGGCCTCGTCCTTGTCCCTGGCGCCGATGTCCACGTATAGCTGGTCGATGGGCAGCACGCGCTTTCGGTCCTCGGCGGTCTGCTGGTGGATGGCCATGGCGCCGATGACGCCGTTGAGCGGCTCCTGAGCGGGCTTGCCGTCCTTTTCCGGCACGGCATAGCCCACCTTGACGCGCTTGGACACCAGGACCCGCGGGTCGATGCCGCCGATGGGCCGCACGTGCAAAAGCCCCTCGTCCGTGGCGGAAATCACCATCAGGCCCACCTCGTCCATGTGAGCCGACACCATCACGTGCGGGGCGGCCGCGTCGCGGCCCCGCTTGCGGGCGATCACGTTGCCCACGCGGTCGATGGTCACGTTTTCCCTGCCCAGCACGCCCACGCACGCTTCGTAGATGGCGGCGCGCACCAGCTCCTCGCGGCCGCTGACGCCCTGCAGTTCACAAAGCTGTTTCAGCTCCATAGCGCTTCATTCCACCCTTCGTCCAGGTCGCCCAGAAAATGGGCCAGCAGTCTGCCACATTCGCGGATTACGTTCGTGTCCAGAAGCTCCACCGTCGTGTGCATGTATTTCAGCGGCAGGTCGATCAGCACGCACGGCACGCCCTCGCGCGCGATCTGGATGTTGTCCAGGTCGGTATAGGTGAAGCGCTCGGCGTGCTCGGTGTTGAGCTTGATGCCGTGGTCCTCGGCAGCCTTTTTGAGCCGCTCCAGCAGCCTGTGCTGCACAAAGGGCCCGTAGGTCGCGGCAGGCGCGTCCAGGGGTACGGTGGTGTCCGGGCGGCTCTGGGGGATGGTGGCGTGCGTCACATCCAGCGCCACGGCCAGGTCCGGGTCGATGGTATGGGCCGCGACGGCCGCGCCCTTGGAACCGACCTCCTCCTGGGAGGTGGCGACGAAATAGATGTCGCAGATGTGGCGCATCTTCTGCAGCCGCTCGGCCGCCTCCAGCAGGCAGGCCACGCAGGCGCGGTCGTCCATGGTCTTGGCGGCGCAGCGGTCGTTGAGAAGCGGCGTGGCGGGGCCGCTCAGCGTGACGAGGTCGCCCACGCGCACCTGTTCGCGCACGCGCTCCACCGGCAGCCCCAGGTCGATGAAGAGGTCCTCGCGCTTGTAGTTGTGCTCTCGATCCGCGGCGCTGAGCAGATGCGGCGGGGTGGAGCCCACCACGCCCAGCAGCTTCACCGTGCCGTCCTTGCCGCCCGTGGCATGCACGATGACGGTGGAGGCCGGCAGGATGCGCGGGTCCACGCCGCCCACCTGGCCCATGCGCAGCGAGCCGTCGGGCAGGATGTCTGAAACCATCAGGGCGATTTCGTCCTGATGGGCCGCCAGCATTACGCGGGGGGCGGGGGAGCCGTCCCGGGTGGGCAGGGTCGCCTTCTTGAAGGCGATCACGTTGTAGAGCGGGTCGATGGTCACGCTGTCGCACAGCGCCTCAAACCGCGCCCCCAGCCACGCGGCCACCTCCGCCTCGTGCCCGCTGGGCCCGTGCTGGACGGCCATGCCTTGGAGATAGTTCATGATATCCATTGTTCTCTGCCTTTCCCTGTTGGTTGATTGGGCATGATCGTTTTTTGATGGATGAAACGCAATGCGCGCCTCATTTGAGGTAGGTCCCCACCAGCCGGTTGACCGCCGCGCCGTCGGCCTTGTCGCGCACCTTGGGCATGAGCGCCTTCATCAGCCGGCCCTTGTCCTTGGCCGTGGGCTCGCTCAGCCCCAGCTCGGCAAGCGTTTCCTCGATCACCCCGCGGATGGCCTCATCGTCCATGCGCGCCGGCGCAAATTCGGCGTACACCGCCATGCGCAGCCTGCACTCGGCGATTACGTCCGCGCGGTCCGCAGGGGTGGTGTCCAGCGTCTCCTGCGCCTCCTTGATCTCCCGGTACACAACGGCGTTGGCTTCCTCCTCGCTGAGGTCCGCCCGCTTGTCGATCGTCTTGGCCTTCAGCGCGGAGAGAAGCAGCGAGAGCGCCTCCTTGCGGGGCTTGTCGCCCGCCTTGAGCGCCTCCATCATGGCCTTTCTGACAACATCCACCTTGGTCATCATTCATCCCTCCCATTGCGTCGGTTTCATGGTATAGTATATCACAGCGGGCAAGCCCCGCAAAGAAGGAGGGCGCGCCAGGGACATTTGTATCCCCTGCTTCGGCCCTGCGCTCACCGCGCGAGGCGGACAGCGCTTGCGCGTGAACCGGGGATCTTTCAGCAAGATCTCCTTTACGGGCGCATCGCCCAGAAAGGTTAAAATTTGCGCTTGGGACGCCGGCGCCTTCGGACCTGCGGCTTTTGGATCTCGTCGTGCTTTTCGCCCTTTAAGCGGAACAGTTCGTCGCGCAGCTTGGCGGCGCGCTCGAAATCGAGGTTCTTGGCGGCGGAGAGCATCTGGTCCTCCACGCTCTTCATCAGCTCCTCGAGCTCCTCGTCGCTCATGTCGTCGGGCTTGTGGTCCTTCATGCTGTCGGTGATGCGGATGAGGGCCTGCACGGTGCTCCTGACGCTTTGCGGCGTGATGCCGTGGAGCTTGTTATATGCCTCCTGCAGGGCGCGGCGGCGGTTGGTTTCGTTCATGGCGCGCTCCATGCTCTCGGTGAGCACGTCTCCGTAGAGAATCACGCGTCCGTCCACGTTTCGCGCCGCGCGGCCGATGGTCTGGATGAGCGAGGTCTCGCTGCGCAAAAAGCCCTCCTTGTCCGCGTCCAGAATCGCCACCAGGCTCACCTCCGGCATGTCCAGCCCCTCGCGCAGCAGATTGATGCCCACCAGCACGTCAAACTCGCCCAGCCGCAGGTCGCGGATGAGCTGGGTACGCTCCATGGTCTGGATGTCGGAATGGAGGTAGCGCACGCGGATGCCCAGGCCCTTGAGGTATTCGGTCAGGCTCTCGGCCATGCGCTTGGTCAGCGTGGTCACCAGCACGCGCCCGCCCTTTTCGGTCGTGCGGTTGATCTCGCCCACCAGGTCGTCCACCTGTCCCGTCGCGGGCCGGAGCACGATCAGCGGGTCGATCAGCCCCGTGGGGCGGATGATCTGCTCGACCGTGTTTTCGCTCAGGCCCAGCTCGTAGGCGGCGGGGGTGGCGCTGACATAGATGGTCTGCTTCTGGCGGGCGCGGAACTCCTCAAAGAGCAGGGGCCGGTTGTCATAGGCGCTTGGCAGGCGAAAGCCATAGTCCACCAGGCTTTTTTTGCGCGCGCGGTCGCCGTTGTACATGGCGCGCACCTGCGGGACGGTGACGTGGCTCTCGTCGATGAACATCAGAAAGTCTTTTGGGAAGTAATCCAAAAGCGAATACGGCGCGTCGCCGGGCTTGCGGCCATCAAAGTAGCGGCTGTAGTTTTCAATGCCCGTGCAAAAGCCGATCTGGCGCATCATTTCAATATCATAGCGCGTGCGCTG
>CALVKX010000152.1 GCA_944333375.1 uncultured Eubacteriales bacterium | reverse complement strand
AGCGGCGCCGAATCCCAGGGCAAGGTCGTCACCGGCGAGGACGGCGCCTTCCGCCTGGAGGGCCTGCGCAGCGGCGACTACCAGCTGCGCGCCGTCCTGCCCAACGACGGCGCCATCTTCTCCCGCACCGCCGAGGGAGACCCCGCCGAGGTCAACCTCTTTGAGCAGCGCTCCACGCGGCGGGAGTTCACCATCGGCGGCCTCACGCTCAGCAGCGGCGGCGAAACCACGGCGCTGGTGGGCGTGGCGCGCACCGCGTCCGTGAGCGGCGTCGTCTTTGAGGACGCGGGCTACGACGGCGTGCTGGGCGGAAGCGACAAGCGGCTCTCCGGCGTCAAGGTCTACGCCGTGGACGCCTCCGGGAACACCGCCGCCAGCGCCACGACCAACGCAAAGGGCGAATACACGCTCACGGGTATCATGCCCGGGACCTATACCATCCAGGTGCAGCGCAAGGCCGGCTACGGCTTTACGCGCCTGCGTCCCGCCGAGGAGGGCGGCAGCCACGTGACCTCGCTCGTGGGCGAGATGGGCGTGACCGCCCCCGTTGAGATCGCCATGGGCCAGACCCTCTCCGGTGTCAACGCGGGCATGCTCCCGGCCTCCACGGTCAGCGGCGTGTTCTTCCATGACGTGAACGACAACGGCCTGCGGGACGAAAACGAGATCGGCATGCTCAGCGCCCAGGTCCGCCTGGTGTCTGAGGACGGCGAAATCGACCTGGTCCAGACGCCCGCCGAGGACGGGAGCTACTTCTTTGACGGCGTGATGCCGGGAAGCTACACGCTGCACTTCCTGCTCAGGGAGCACTGCGAGATGGCGCGGGTGGCCGAGGGCGGAAACACCGTCGCCCACAGCGGGCTGGACACCGTCTACGGGCCCTTTGAGGTCGTCATGGGCGAAAGCCTCACCTTGCCCCTGGCGGGCGCGGTGACGCTGGGCAATTTCAGCGGCGCGGTCTTTGTGGACACAAATGCCAACGGCCAGTGGGACGAGGGAGAAAAGGCCCTCGCCGGCGCGACGGTGGCCCTCACGCCCGACCGCACCGGCATCGAGGCCGCGCAGGCCCAGACCGGCGCGGACGGCGCCTTCGACCTCGACGGCCTGCGCCCGGCGGGCTATACGCTGGAGGTCTCCCTGCCGGAGGGCTACATCTTCAGCTGTCCGCTGGACGGGCTGGCCTTCGGCACCCTCCAGGAGCAGTCCCTCGTCTGCGCCTGGCAGACGCTGACCGATCGCAAGGACAAGCTCATCGGCGCGGTTGAGCCGGGCAGCATCTCCGGCGTGATCTGGCTGGACGAGAACGAGGACGGCCAGCGGGGTCAGGGCGAGGCGCTCATGGCGGACGTAAGCCTGGAGCTGGTGGACGAAAGGGGCGGCACGGTGGTCAAGCGTACCGTCTCCACCGATCAGGGCTTCCGCTTTGACAACGTCCGCCCGGGCACGTACACCGTGCGCCTGACGCTCCCCGAGCAGTCCACTCCCGCCGCCGACGCCTCCTCCACCTTTGTGGCCAGCGGGCTGAAGATGGTGCAGTCGGGGGTCAGCGTCACCGCGGGCGAGGCGGTGGACGGCCTGACGACGGGGCTGGTTTCCGCCACCAGCGTGGCCGGCCGCCTGTATCTGGACGAGGCCGGGACGCGCACGCCGCTCTCGGGCGTGACGGTCAGGCTCTTCAGGGGCGGGGAGCTCGAGCCCCTGATGTCCGCGCTGACGGACGAGGGCGGCCGCTACCGCTTCGACGGCCTGTGGCCCGACGACTACTATCTCGAGGCCGCCCTGCCCAGCGGCACGGTGTTTGTGCGGCCGGATGATCCCAACTACGAAAGCGGCGCCTCCGCCGTGACCGCTTCCGGCGACGCCTCCGGCACCTCCGAGCTGTTCTACCTGCACATGGCCCGGCACGAGCTGGACATGGACATCATCTACATCAAGCCCGCCCGCGTGGGGGATCTTGTGTGGCTGGACGAAAACGGGAACGGCCTGATCGACGAGGGCGAGCCCGGCATCCCCGGCGTGACGGTGCGCCTGATGCAAGACGGCGAAACGGCTTACGAGACCGTGACCGACGCCTACGGCTACTACCTCTTTGCGGACGTCTATCCCGGCGAGTACACGCTGCACGCCCAGGCGTATCCCGAGCTTTCGCCCACCCGGCAGGTGGAGTCCCTGCGCATCATCTCAAGCTGCCTGACCGGCGGCGACGGCGAGGACGCCCACAGCGATTCCTTCTCGGTGGAAAGCGGCAGCCTGAACGTGGACTTTGACCTGGGCTATGTGGTAAGGGAGGGCTCGGCCCTCCCTTCCGCCATCACCGCCCCGCCCACGCGGGACTGGACGATCTCCAACACCAAAGCGCAGTAGAAAACGGCGCCCTGCCGCTCCTGGGAAAGGAGCGGCAGGGCGCCGCCAGCGTTACGACCTGGACGCCATCGCGCCCAGCGGAATGGCCAAAAACACCAGCCAGCCCGGGTGCCAGAGGTTGAAAAAGCAGCCCATGACCAGATAAATGAGCGTCACCATCACGGGGTTGGTGAAGCGCTCGATTTGGGAGTCGAAGTGCATATAGTGAATCGGGATGGTCAGAAACAGAAGCCAGCCCGGATGCCACAGCCCGAACACGAAACCCAGCAGGAGGTACAGCGCCGTGATCCACACCGGGAACATGGCATCCCCCCTGGCCCTGCGGGCCTCCTCCTCCCTGCGCGCCTTGTTTTCAAAATAGCTGCCCTCCGGGCCCAGCCCGTCGTGATCGCTCATGCGGCATCCCCCTTTGCCTCTGCGGCTGTTCGTCGGTTCTATCCTACCACGCTTTGCCCTCCAGAAAAAGGGGGCTTCGCTCAAAAACGGATAAAGCGCGCATGAAAAAAACATGAGAATTTGATGAGTTCCTTTCCCCCGCTCTTTCCCCCGCTCTTTCGGAAAAAAATCTTGCAAAACGCACATCACTATGCTATAATCATTTTTGCGGTTTAAGACAACCCACAGCATGCGCAAAAGAGGTGAGAACGCGTGAAAGAAAAGATCCATCCCAAATATGGCAAGTCCATCGTCCGTTGCGTATGCGGTGAGACGTTTGAGACGGGGTCGGTCAAGCCCGAGCTGAAGGTTGAAATTTGCTCCAAGTGCCACCCTTTCTTTACCGGCAAGCAAAAGCTGGTTGATACCGGCGGACGCGTTGACCGCTTCAAGAAGCGTTTCAACATGGAATGAGCCATTCAAAAGAGCGCCTTTTCGGCGCTTTTTTTGATTTAGGCGCCGTCCTCCCCTCTCCGGCAGGAAACGGGGGTGAAGGCGTCGAAATAGAGCACTTGCGCGTCTGTACCCTTTTCAGGCGCGCAGAAAGGAACAGGAGATTTTATGGCAAATCAGAAGCAAGGCGCCTGTGGGCGCGTGGATATCGGCGGTCAGGCGGTGATGGAGGGCGTGATGATGAAGGCCCCGGACGCCATCGCCATCTCCGTGCGCCGCCCCGACGGCACCATCGTGACCCGACGCACCCCCTACGAGCCGCTTTCTAAAAAGCACCCGTGGATGGGTTGGCCGGTGATTCGCGGCATCGTCAACTTCGTGACCATGCTCTCCATGGGCATGAGCGTATTGCAGCAGAGCACGGACATGCTGGGAATTCTGGACGAGGAGCCCAGCAAGTTTGAAAAATGGCTGTCCAAAAAGCTGGGCAAGGGCATTGACAAGATCGTCATGGGCGTGGCCATCGTCCTGGCGGTGGTGCTGTCCGTCGGGCTTTTCTTCGTCATCCCCGAGCTCTTCGCCCGCCTCTTGAAAGCCTGGATGCCAGGCCCCTCCGTCAACTGGCTCATCAACCTGCTCAGCGGCATCCTGCGCATCCTGATTCTCATCGGCTACATCCTCTTTTGCGCCAAGGTCCCGGACGTGCGCCGCACGTTCGAATATCACGGCGCGGAGCACAAGACCGTCTACTGCAACGAGCACGGCCTGCCCCTCACGCCCGAAAACGCGCAGCAGTTCACCACGCTCCATCCGCGCTGCGGAACCAGCTTCCTTTTGATCGTGTTCGTCATCTCCATCGTGCTGTTCACGCTCGTGGGCTATCAGGGCGAAAACTTCTTCCTGCGCCTTGGCAGCCGCCTGCTGCTGCTTCCCTTTGTGGCGGGGCTGAGCTACGAGGTGCTCAAGGGCCTGGCCCACAGCGAAAGCCCCCTGGCCCGCGCCCTTCGCTGGCCCGGCATGCAGATGCAGCGGCTCACCACCCGGCAGCCTACCGACGAGATG
The DNA here is from genome assembly GCA_944333375.1 of uncultured Eubacteriales bacterium. The sequence continues at coordinate 890 of CALVKX010000152.1, read as the reverse complement.
CTGGAGGTGGCCATCGTCTCCATGAACGTGGCGCTGCACGGCCTGCCCAAGGGCTGCGAAACCACCCCGGAGGGATACACCGTCATCCGGGACTACCGCGTGGCCGACCCCACCTACACGCCGCCGCAGGCCGAGGAGGCCGCCGCGGCCGTCGAGTGACGCCATGCGCATCCGTCAGGCTCTTGCGGACGCGGCCTGCGCGCTGGAAGCCGCAGGCGTGCCCGATCCGCGCATCGACGCCGAATGGCTGCTCTCGCATGTCACGGGCATGGACCGCCTCGTCATGCGCCTGAGCGGCGAAACGGAACTGACCCCCCAGCAGGAGCAGCGCCTGACGTCGCTCCTGCTTTCGCGTACCCGCCGCCGGCCCCTGCAATACGTGCTGGGCACGCAGAGCTTTTACGGCCTGGAGCTGCGCACCGATGCCCGCGCCCTCATTCCCCGCCAGGAGACGGAGACGCTGTGCGAGACGGGCATCCTCTACCTGCGCTCCCTCCCTCCCGACCCCGTCCCGTCCGCGCTGGATTTGTGTAGCGGAAGCGGCGCCATCGCGCTGGCCCTCAAGAGCAAATGTCCCTTCTCGCAGGTCGCCGCCTCGGACCTGAGCGCCGAAGCCCTTTCGCTGGCCCGCGAAAACGCGCGGCGGCTCAGGCTTTCGGTGGCGTTTTTCGCGGGGGACCTGTTTGCCGCCGTCGGGGAGCGGCGGTTCGATGTGATTCTCTCCAACCCGCCCTACATCCCCACCGCGGAATGTGCCCATCTCCAGCCCGAGGTGCGCTTTGAGCCGCGCATGGCGCTGGACGGCGGCGCGGACGGGCTGGATTTCTACCGCCGCATCGCCCGCGAGGCGCCCGCGCACCTCAGCGCGCGCGGGATGCTCGCCGTGGAGG
>CALVKX010000151.1 GCA_944333375.1 uncultured Eubacteriales bacterium | reverse complement strand
GAGGAGATCGTGGCCCGCTACAACTAAGTCACCCCTGCGCCAACTTTCTGCGGGCGGCATTTGCCGCCCGCAATGAAATGTTACGGAGTGAAGCGATATGCAGTGGTACAAGCGCGCATACCGATATTTAAACCGCCCCGGGAGATGTGCGTACATCTTTCTGGCGCCGTCCCTGATTCTTCTGTTTCTCTACAATCTTCTGCCGCTGGTCATGGCGTTTGTCCTGAGCCTGTTTGACGCAAACCTCACGCTCTCCCAGATGGACTTCGTGGGCCTTGGCAACTTCACGGAGGCGTTTGGGGACGCCAGGTTTCTAAACAGCCTTCAGGTCACCGGCGTGCTTACGCTGGTGGAGCTGCCGGTGCAGGTCTTCGGCGCGATGATCGTGGCCGCGCTGCTTTGCAAAAACAGCGTGCGAAACAAGTTCTTCCGCTCCATCTACTTCCTTCCCGTGATCTGCTCGGCCACCGCCATCGGCGTCATGTGGAAGATGATCCTTCATTCCAATATCGGCCTGATTACATACCTGCTGCGCGCAATGGGCTTTGGCAAGATCAACTTTCTCAACACCCCCGGCCTGACCATCTTCGTCGTGGCCTTCATCTCCATCTGGCGCAGCTTCGGCATCTCCGTCATCATCTATGTAACCGCCATCCAGCAGATTGACTCCGCCATGTACGAGGCCGCCGAGCTGGACGGCGCGGGCAGGGTGCGGCAGTTTTTCAGCATCACCGTGCCCTCCATCCGTCCCACCTTCTGGTATATTCTGCTGACGCGCTTCGCCGGGTCGCTGCAGATCTTCGACATCATCTACACCACCACCAACGGCGGGCCGAACTTCACCACGGAGTCCACCGTCAGCTACATCTATTCCAGGGCCTTCACCTCCGGATCGCGCATGGGCTATGCCTCGGCGATGTCGGTGCTGCTCTTTGCCATCATCATGCTGGCGACCCTCGTTTTGTACTACAGGATGAACAAGGAGGATGCGTGATGGAAAGGCGGAAATGGAGCTGGACGCGGGCCGCGGCGGGCATCCCGGTATGGCTGCTGCTCATCGTTCTGGCGCTTTTGGTGATCGTTCCCATCTCCTGGATCGTGCTGGGCACCTTCAAGCCCGAAAAGGAAATCATCTCCTACCCCCCGACCTTCTGGCCGGAGACGTTCACGCTGGAAAACTTCCTGATCGTGGGCAAGCGGATCAAGATCTGGCGCTATACGCTCAATTCCTTCATCTATGCCTTCGGGACGACGGCCTTCGCCGCCTTCGTCAACAGCCTGGCGGGCTTTGTCTACGCGCGCTATGACTTCAGGGGCAAGAACGTCTGCTTCGTCCTTACGCTGGCCACGATGATGATCCCCTTTCAGGTCATCATGGTCCCCCTGTTTCTCATCGTCCACAAGATGGGCATGTACAACACCTACTGGGGCCTGATCGTGCCGCGCATCGCCGTGGCGGTGTCCATCTTCATGATGCGGGCGGCCTTTACGGGGCTGCCCAAGGAGCTTGAGGACGCGGCCCGCATCGACGGCGTTTCGGAATTCGGCATCTTTGCCCGCATCATGCTTCCTCAGGTCAAGCCCGCGGTCATCTGCCTGATTATTCTCAGCTTTAACGGCTCCTGGAACGACCTGCTCTGGCCTATGCTGGTCGCCAGCAACACCAACATGCGCACACTGGCCAACGGCCTGGCGCTGTTTGTGGGAGAGTATACCTCCCAGTATGGCGCGGCCTTTGCCGGGACGCTTATCTCGCTGGTGCCGATGCTGCTGATGTACGTCTTCGGGCAGAAGTACTTCGTGCAGGGCATGGCAAGCTCGGGCCTGAAATAACTGGAATGAGGTGAACGCACATGACCAAGGGAACGCTGGTTGTCAATGCCAGCTATACGCGCGGAGAGGTCAGCAGGCGGATCTTTGGTTCGTTTGCCGAGCACATGGGCCGCGTGATTTATTCCGGCATCTATGAGCCCGGCCATCCCACCGCGGACGAGAACGGCTGCCGGGGCGACGTGCTTGCGGCCGTGCGCGAGATGGGTGTATCCTGCATGCGCTATCCGGGAGGCAACTTTGTTTCCAACTACCATTGGCAGGACGGCGTGGGACCCGTGCATCAGCGGCCCCGCCGGCTGGACCTGGCCTGGCGCTCGGTGGAGACCAACGAGTTCGGAACCAATGAATTCATGCGCTGGGCGGCCAGGGCCGGGGTCGAGCCCATGCTGACGGTCAACCTCGGCACCCGCGGCCTGGAGGACGCGGTGGACTACCTCGAATACGTCAACTTCCCCTCCGGGACCCACTACAGCGATCTGCGGCGGGCCCATGGCATCGAAAAGCCCTATGGCGTCAAGCTCTGGTGCCTGGGCAACGAGATGGACGGAAACTGGCAGATCGGCCATAAGACCATGGACGAATACGGGCGTCTGGCGGCCGAGACGGGCAAGTCCATGAAGGCCCTTGACCCCGGTATCGAGCTGGTCGCCTGCGGCAGTGCCAAGTCAGACATGCCCACCTATCCAAACTGGGACCTGCGCGTGCTGGAGCATGTGTACGGGATTGCGGACTACCTTTCGCTTCACCAGTACTACGGCGGACAGCAGCAGGGCACGGCGGCATTTCTGGCGCAGTCGCTGGATTTTGAGAACTATATCGCCACCATCCGCTCCGCCATCGCCGTCACCAAGGCGCTCAAGCGCTCCGACAAAGACATGTTTATCAGCGTGGACGAGTGGGGCGTCTGGGCGGCGCCGCCCGAGAGCGTGACCCGGGAGGTCGATCAGCGTCCCTGGCAGGTCGCCCCGGCCATCAGCGAGCAGATCTACACCATGGAGGACGCGCTGCTCTTTGCCTCCATGCTCATGACGATGGTGCGCAACACCGATATCGTCAAGATCGGCTGTCAGTCGCTCATCACCAACATCAGCTCCTGCATCATGACCGCCCGGGGCGGGGAGATGTGGAAGCAGACCATCTATTATCCCTTCCAGATGCTGGCCCGATACGCGAGGGGCGCCGTGCTCTCCATCGCCGGGGACGGGGAGTGCTACGACACGCCCGCCTGCGGCCGGGTTCCGATGGTGGACGCGCTTGCCGTGTGGGACCGGCAGCGCTCGGAAATCGCGGTTTTCTGCGTCAACCGCCTTGACAATGACAGCGCCGCCCTCTCCCTGCGGATGGAGGGCTTTGCCCCCACGGAGGTGGCGGAATTTACGACCCTGACCGGCGGCGCAAAACAGACCAACGAGCGGGACCACGGCGCGGTGGTACCGCGGGTAAACGACGGCGCGAAATTGCGTGAAAACCTCCTGACCGCCGCCCTGCCGCCCCTGTCCTTTAACATGATCCGCATCAAAATCTAAAGCCTGAAGCGGCCGTTCCCCCAAGAGGGAACGGCCGCTTCAGCGTGCAGGCGGCATATGGAATACGGCGGCCGGACACCCCGGTTGCAGGGCGTCAGAGCGTTTCCATGTCAAGAATCCTGTGAGGTAGCACGATTTTTTTGGCGACGGCCTTCTCGTCCTCGATCTGCGCGATGAGCTCGTTGACGGCCACAACGGCCACGGTTTCAACGTTGGTGGAAACCGTCGTAAGCCGGGGGACGATGTACTCCAAAATGCTGATGTCATCAAAGCCCATGATGCCTACGTCACGGGGCGTCTTGATCTTGTGGGCCTTGAAGTAGCGCATGATGTTGAGGGCATAGATGTCCCCCGAGCAGAGGATGGCCGTGCGGGTCGTGCCAAGGGTTTTGAGGATGGGGGCGAGCCGCTGGACATACTCGTCGCCGTCAATGATCTGGTGCTCAATCTCCGGGTGCAATGCAAGCTCCGTTTCCAGGCCAAGCTTGCGCTGGGTGTGGGAGTAGATATTCTGCTCGCTCTCATAGGCCAGCGGCGGGCAGACAAAGATGATGCGGCGGTAGCCCTTGGAGGCAATGAGGCGGACAGCTTCCCGCGCCGCCAGCTCCTCGTCGATCATGACGGTGGAGATCTTATCGGAGATGTAGTTTCCGATGCATACCACGGGGATGCCCAGGGAGAGCAGGAAACGCTCAAATTCCGGGCCCTTGCTGATGGGGCTGAGCAAAATACCCTCCATGCGGCGGTCGGAAAAGTCGCGGATGCGCTGCATCTCGGCCTCGCTGCTCTGCCCGTGCAGCGCGATATTGAGCGAATAGCCCTTGCGCTGCGCCTCTTTGTTGATGGCGCTCAGCGTCTGGACAAAAATCAGGTTGTCCATGTTGATGGCGACGATGCCCAGTGTCATCGTGCGCCCGGTGTTGAGGCTCCGTGCGAGCAGGTTTGGACGGTAGCCCAGCTCTTTGGCCACCTCCAGAACCTGCCGGCGCGTCTTGTCGCTTACGCGGGTCTGATTGTTGAGCGCACGCAGGACCGTCGTGCGGGAGACGCCGCAGATCTTTGCGATTTCATTCACCGTTACACCCATACGATACCCGCTTTCAAACTAAAGGATGGCAGATGCACCTATTATATAGAACGCGGCAGGTTTTGTAAAGCCGGGTCCGCCCGAAGCCCCCTTTCTTGAGGTCCGCCCGAAGCCCCCTTTCTTGACAAAGGAGCAGACTCGGCGGTAGAATATACGCATACACCCATGGGTAAGGAGGGACGGCACATGAAGCAGTGCATGGACGTTGACAACCTGCATCGCAGGCTCAGGAAAATCATCGGACAGGTGCAGGCCATCGACCGCATGATTGAGGAGGATGTGCCCTGCGAGGATGTTCTTTCCCAGCTCAACGCCGCCAAGTCCGCGCTGCACAAATGCGGCCAGGTCGTGCTGGAGGGCCATATCCGCCACTGCGTCCGGGACGGGATCGAGCATGGGGATGCGGACAGGACCATCGAGAGCTTCACCAAGGCCGTGGAGCGCTTCTCCAATATGGGCTGAAAAGGGGCAGGCAATCGCCTGCCCTCAGCGTGTCGAAAAAGCTCGCCTGCGGCGATCTTTTCCGACAGGTATGCGCCGTTTCCCTCTCGCCCCAGCGGGGCTCCCGGGCGGGAAACGGCGTAAGGAAACCTTGCTTTGCAAGGCTTCCGAACCCGCCGCGCATGTCGCTGGGTTCGGATTTCATTCGGAGGGGACGGAGGGAAGCGTGTGCCCTGTGGCGCGGAGGGAAGCGCCAGCCCTGTGGGCTGT
>CALVKX010000150.1 GCA_944333375.1 uncultured Eubacteriales bacterium | reverse complement strand
ATGTCCGCGGCGGCCAGCGCCCGGGCCGTCTCGGCGGCGAAATCCACGTGGCCGGGCGTGTCGATCAGCGTCAGGCGGCTGCCCTGCCACTCAAGCCACGCCTGCCCCGAAAACACCGTGATCCCGCGCTCGCGCTCGATGGGGTCGGCGTCCATCAGCGCGTCGCCGTGGTCCACCCGGCCCGCGCGGCGGATCGCCCCGGCGCGCAGCAAAAGCTGCTCGCACAGGGTCGTCTTGCCCGCGTCCACGTGCGCGAGCACCGCGAAGGTGCGCGGCGCGCTCATTTGAACACCTGAAAGATGCCGCACTTGAGGTACTGCGTCTCCGGCGAGGAGAGCAGAATCGGGTGGTCGCGGCCCTGGGTGCGCCACTGGATCTGACGAAGCTGCACGTGCGCGTCCCGCTGCGCCTCCAGGAGCATCTGGCGAAACAGCGGCGGGGTGACGTGCTGGCTGCACGAGCAGGTGACGAGGTAGCCGCCGTCCTTCACCAGCTTCATACCGCGCAGGTTGATCTCCTTGTAGCCGCGCAGGGCGCTGTCCACCGCCGAGCGCGTCTTGGTGAAGGCGGGCGGGTCGAGGATGACCGCGCCGTAGCGCTCGCCCGCGGCCTGGCGATCGCGCAGGAGGTCGAAGGCGTTGGCGCAGACGAAGGCGACGCGGTCCTCAAAGCCGTTGAGCCGCGCGTTCTCCAGCGCGCAGGCGCAGGCGTGCTCGCTGATGTCCACGCCCGTCACCTGCGCCGCGCCGTAGTGCGCCGCGTGCAGGGCAAAGCTGCCGGTGTGCGTGAAGCAGTCCAGCACCGTCTGCCCCCGGACAAAGGGCGCGATGGCCGCGCGGTTTTCCTTCTGGTCCAGGAAAAAGCCCGTCTTTTGCCCCTCCTTTACGTCCACCAGGAAGCGCACGCCGTTTTCCTGCATCATAACGCGGTCCGGGACCTCGCCCCAGAGAAGGCCCGTCCTCTGCGCAAGCCCCTCCAGCTCGCGCACCGGCACGTCGTTTCGCTCATAGACGCCCCGGGGCGAGAGCTCCTCCACCAGCGATTGCACGATGTCCTCCTTGAACCGCTCCATGCCAAGGCACAGAATTTGCAGGACGATCACGTCCCCGAACTTGTCGGCGATCACCGCCGGCAGGCCGTCGCTCTCGGCGAAGATCAGCCGACAGCTCGTCAGGTCGGCAAAGCGCCGCCGGTAGTCCAGCGCGCGCTTCACCCGCCCGCGGATGAAGGCCGCGTCGATGGGCTCGTCGCGGCGGGAGAGGACGCGCAGGCTGATCTGCGAGCGCGGGTTATACACCGCCATGGCCAGAAACCGGCCCGAGGACGACAGCACGCGCACGGGCCGGCCGTCCGCCTCGCCCTGCTCGCGCTCGATGTCGCTTCTGAACACCCACGGGTGGCCGTCCAGCACCCGCTGGGCGCGGCCTTTTCTGAGAATGACGTTCACGGGGGAGCCTCCTTCTTTTCCGGCGCGGGCTTGACGCGCCGTGGTACAATGAGGAAAGGGGGGGATACGAATGAAAAACGTGGTACTCATCGGCATGCCCGGCTGCGGCAAGAGCACGGTGGGCGTGCTGGCGGCCAAGGCGCTGGCGATGGATTTTGTGGACACGGACCTGCTTTTGCAAAAAAAGACGGGCCGTCCCCTGCAACGGATGGTGGACGAGCTGGGCGCGGAGGGCTTCTCGCGCGTGGAGGAGGCCTGCGTGTGCGGCCTTGAGGCCAGCGGCGCGGTGATCGCCACGGGCGGCTCGGTGGCCATGGAGGAGGCCGCCATGGAGCGCCTCAGGCGCGACGGGCTGGTGATCTTCCTGCGCCTGTCCTACGAGGCCGTCGCAAAGCGCCTTCGCAACATCCGCACCCGCGGCATCGCCCTGGAAAAGGGCCAGACCCTGCGCGACCTCTACCAGCTGCGAAGCCCCGCCTACCTGCGCTGGGCCGACGTGGTGGTGGACGCCGAGGGGCTGGAGGTGGAGGAGACGGTGGAACGGGTGGTCACCGCGGTGCGCAAAGCGCGGGATGCAGGGGCCTGAGCGGCCCCGCAGCCCGCGCTTTTTTTTGACACGCCGCGGCCGCGGAGGGGGGTCCCTTCCGCGGCCGGTTCGCAGGGGCGCTCAGATCTCCATGATGATGGGCAAAATCATGGGGTTTCGCTTGATCTTGTCGAAGATATAGCGGTGCAGTTCGTCCTTGATGCGGTTTTTCATGTTCTGCCACTCGCTGCCGTCCACCCGGCCGTAGCTGAGGACGATATTGCGCGCAAGCTCGCGGCTGCACTCGATGATGTCCTCGTTCTCGCGCACGTAGACGAAGCCGCGGCTGATGATGTCCGGCCCGGACACCAGCGCGCCGCTGTCGCGGTCGATGGCCATGACCACGATGATGAGGCCGTCCTGGCTGAGGTGCTTTCGGTCGCGCAGGACCACGTTGCCCACGTCCCCGATGCCAAGGCCGTCCACCAGCACCCCGCCCGTGGGCACCTCGCCCACGATGGCCAGGGTGTGCTGGCTCATCTCGATGACCTGGCCGATCTCGGGGATGACGATGTTCTCAGACCGCGTGCCCAGCGCCTCGGCCAGCTCGGCGTGCTGCCAGAGCTTTGAGTATTCGCCGTGGATGGGCAAAAAGTACTTGGGCTTGACCAGCGCGTGCAACAGCTTGATCTCCTCCTGGCAGGCGTGGCCGGAGACGTGCACCTCGCCCAGCTGTCCGTAGATGACGTTGGCTCCGCAGCGGTAGAGCTGGTTGATGACGCGGGCCACGGGCTTTTCGTTGCCGGGGATGGGGTGGGCCGAGAGGATGACCATGTCCGTGGGGCGAATCTGGAGCTTTCGGTGCTCGCCGTAGGCCATGCGCGTCAGGCCCGCCATGGCCTCGCCCTGGCTGCCCGTGGTCACGACCAGAATCTCCTCGTCGGCATAGTTTTCCAGATCGTCCACGTCGATGAGGTTTTCCTCCGGGATGGAAAGCTCCCCGATGGACATCGCCACGCGCGTCACGTTGACCATGCTGCGCCCCACGAAGCAGACCTTGCGGTTGAACATCGCCGCCGAGTCCACCACCATCTGCACGCGGTGCACGTTGGAGGCGAACATCGCCACGATCACCCGGCCCTTGGCCTGCTGGAACATGTCGATAAACGTCTGGCCGATCTTGGTTTCGCTCATGGTGTGGCCCTTGCGCTCGATGTTGGTCGATTCGCACAGGAACGCCAGCACGCCCTGTGTGCCAAGCTCGGCAAAGCTGGCCAGGTCCGTGACCTGGCCGTCGATGGGGGTAAAGTCCACCTTGAAGTCGCCGCTGAAGACGATGGTGCCCGCGGGGCACGTCAGCGCCAGCGCCACCGCCCCCGCGATGGAGTGGTTGACGTGGATGAAGCGCACATGAAAGCAGCCCAGCTGGATCTCGTCCCCCGGGCGCACGACGTTGAGCGGCACGCCCGCGATGCGGTGCTCCTTGAGCTTGAGGTCCACCAGCGCAAGCGTCAGCTTCGTCCCGTACAGCGGCATGGGCACCTGACGCAGCACATACGGCGTCGCCCCGATATGATCCTCGTGTCCGTGGGTGAGCAGCATCCCGCGGATGCGTTCGCGGTTTTTAATCAGATATGTGACGTCCGGGATCACCAGATCCACGCCCAGCATGTCTTCCTTGGGGAAGATGGACCCGCAGTCCACCACCACCATGTCCTCGCCACATTCCACCACGGTGATGTTCTTGCCGAACTCATCCACGCCGCCGAGGGGAATGATACGGAGCTTCTGTTCACTTTCCGCCATTGGAGCCTCCTTTTTGCGCGCAGGCGCGCCTTTGATGGGGTCCCTATCAGGAGGCGGGCGCGCCCTCCGGCCGCCGGCCCGCCGATCGTACGGGGGAAGGGTCCGGACGGACGCAAAAAATACGCTCCGGGCCGCGCCTTTGCGGGCCCGCCGTCAGAACCGAAAATTATGAAGGGGAATAATCCCCGTCAAAGCCCACGATCCCTTATAACGCTGTTAGTATATCACAGAAAAGGCATTTTGAACAGCAAAAATGCAAATCATTTCTTCACAGACTTTTCCATTGTTTTTTCGGGCGGGTTGAACAAGCCCGCCGGAGACGGGGAGCGAAACGCAGCCTCCCGGGCGCTTTTCATGGGGTTTTTTGACGGCTCATTTCCCGCAGCCGATGTCCTGGACGCCGGGGTTTTCATGGTAGACCGCGCACACCCGCGGCGACCACTCGGGGCGGCGGCGCACGGAAAGCTCGGCCAGGCGAAGCGCGACGGCCGAGAGGCTCAGCCCGATGGCGCTGCCAAGAAGCGCCCACAGCTCCATCCCGCCCGAGAGGCTGTAGCCCAGGAAAAGCCCGGCCAGAAAGCACGCCAGCGGCAGCACGTAGGCCACCGCCGTCGCCCGCAGGAATTTCCCGTCGGGCAGCTCCACGCGCACCCAGTCGCCCACGGCGCAGTCGGCCCTGAGCCGGATGGAGCCCGGCTTGCCCATCCCGCCGCACGCGCCGCATTTGGCGCACGCGTCGGGCCGCGTATAGACGATGGTCGCCTCGCCCGTCGCCTCGTCGTATGCCATGACCTGGCCGAATTTCATCATCCCCGGCACGCCTCCTGCCCGCAAAAATCAGAATACGAATTTTGCCCATGCGTATTGACACATGGGCGCAAAGGCGCTATAATTTAAACTTGCATCAGTATCGTTACTGTGCCAAGCCGCGCCCGTCCGTTGTTGAGTATTGTACATGCCCCGGGGCAAAAATGCAACAGGAAATTTTTTAGCGCGGGGCCGGGCGGCGGCTTTTGGCCGGGAACGGGTGCGAGGAACATAAGGGGTGATGGCATTTATGGTGCATGAGGTTCAAATGGGGAAGCTGAGGAAGCGGCAGAGCTTCTCGCACATCGACGAGATTCTGGACATGCCCGATCTCATCGAGGTGCAGAAGAATTCCTATCGCCGCTTCCTTGAGGTGGACATGCGCGAGGTCCTCGACGACGTGAGCCCGATCGTGGACTATACCGAAAACCTGTCGCTGGAGTTTGTGGACTACTCTCTGGACGAACCCAAAAACAGCGTGGAGCGCTGCAAGGAGCGCGACATGACCTACGCTGCCCCGCTGAAGGTGTTTGTGCGCCTGAAAAACCGCGAGACCGGCGAAATCAAGGAATCCGACGT